>CAZADK010000300.1:0-5758 GCA_964483855.1 uncultured Rhodoferax sp. | reverse complement strand
AGCCGACCACCTGCGCGCGGTTGCACGACTGGGCAACGTCGGCTGACGGCCTGGCGCCCGCGCCAAAGGGCCGCTGACGATCATGGCAGCTTCAGGATGTCGTCGCCCCCAACCACCCGCTGATCGCCGCCAGTTGCCTGACGGGCCATCAGCGTGCCATCGCACGCAGTTGTGCGAGTTGCGCACGCGCCAGCACACCCGCCTGCGTAGCGAGCGCCGGGTCGAACCAGGTATCGGCCGTCTCCCGGCCTGCGCTGACGCGCATCGCATCGAGATTGGCAAGCATCCGAGCCGGATCGAGTCGGAGACGGGGCAAGGCGCCAGCCATGGCGCGCGCACTTCCATGCACCGCCATCAGCAACAGTGGCCACTCGGCCAGTTCCGCCTGCCACGCGCCCAGGGCGCGTTCATGCTCCTGCGGCATCGCCGCCAGCAATGCCGCCACCCGCTGGGGTGCACGCTGAGCGGCGGCGAGCGCCACCATGCTGGCCACCGGGTTGTGCTTGTGCGGCATGTTCGTCGGCCCGCCGCGGCCCTGCTCCACCGGCTCAGCCAGTTCGGCCACCTCGAACTGGCTCATCAGCACCACATCCCGGGCGATCTTGCCCAGGCTGCCGGCCAGCAGGCCCAACTCGCAACCCAGGCCAACCCATTCGTCGCGCTGGGTGTGCCAGCACGCCATGGGCCGGGTCAGGCCCAGGTCCCGGGCCATGATGGTGATGATCGCATCGGCCTTGCCGTTCATGCCGGCCAGCGTGCCCACCGCGCCACCGAGTTGCAGCTTCAATGCGCGCTGGCCCGCCACCCGCAGGCGCCGCAGGCTGCGCACCAGCGGCGCCGCCCAGCCGACACACTTGAGTCCAAAACTGGTCACGGACGCGGGCTGGGTCAAGGTGCGGGCCAGCATCGGGGTGTCCGCATGGTCGAGCGCCAACTGCACCAGCGCGTCGACCGACGTCCGCACATCGGCTTCGATCAGGGCCAGCGCCCCCTGGCTGACCATGGCCATCGCCGAGTCGATCGTGTCCTGGCTGGTACATCCCCGGTGGACATGGGCAACCGCCGCCGGGTTGAACAGGCCGACGGTCTCCTTGAGCATGCTGACCAAGGGTATCGCCAGGCTACCGGAATGCGCGCTGTCGCGCACAATCCGGTCGACATCGAACAACTCCACCTTGCAGGTGCCAATGATGGACTGGGCCTCGGCCTCGGGAATCAACCCGCTGGCCGCCTGCGCCCGCGCCAGCGCGGCCTCGAAACGCAGCATGGCATCGACGAACGAGCGTGCGCCGAAAGCGTCCATCGCCTCGGGCGTGGACAGAAAGCCCTCGAAGATGCTGCTCATCGCGCGACCCGTGGCGCGGTCAGACCCGCACGCGCTGCTTCAACCGGATCCGGTTGGGCAGCGGCACCGAGCGGCGCAACACGCTCTCGCCCAGCCACAGGGCCGACCGTCGCGCCCGTTGGGCCACGGTCGGCAACGGGATCTGCTGGTAGTCGTCGTTGAAGACCTCGAAACTGTAGTCGCCCCGGTATCCCAACTGGTGCAGCTTGAGCACCAATGCAGCCAGATCCTGGCTGTGCACACCTTCGCCGGGAAACACCCGGAAGTGGCGTGCAGTGGCCATTCGCTCCTCGACCGACTTGATCTCGTTCCACATGAAATCAGCCAGTTGCACCAGGAACAGTTTGCGGGGGTCGATGAGCTCCAGTTCGTCCAGCGGCGTGTTGGTCGCGAACATGTGGAACGAGTCGAAGCCCAGCCCCAAATTCGGCATGTCGGCCTGCGCCACGATATCCCAGGCCTGCGGATACTCGTTGATGGTGCGCCCCCACGACAAGGCCTCGTAGGCGATCTTGATGTTCATCGGGATCGCGAGCATCGCCAGCTTGCGCAGGTCACCCACCAGCGCGTCGGCTTCGCTACTGGCGTGTACCGAGGTGGAGGAACAGGCCAGCAACAGGCGGCAATCCAGCGCATGGCACATCTCCAGCATCGACTTGGCGATATCGACCTTGTATTCGTGCAGGTGGCCGCTCAAACCCTCGAAATCCCGCAGCACCTGGAACCCGGTGACCCGCAAACCGCTGGCCCTGACGGCTGCCACGGCCGCCTGCCAGCCGTCGGCGTGGCCGACCAGATCGCGCGCGGCCAGCATGACCTGCGAGAAACCCGCCTCGCGAATCGCCGCCAGCTTGGCCTCCAGCGGCCCCGCAAGTGAGATGGTGTCCATTCCGAAATCATCGAAATTGCCCTCGAACTGGCTCATGATCGACCCCTTCGCGTCAAGCGGCGCGCAGGTTGTGCACCAGCTCGAATGTGACACTGCCCATCGCGGTGCGTGTCAAGGCTCCGCGCAGCTCGGCCGGGTCACCGACCACGGCCACGAATTCCACCCCGCGCGCGCGCAAGGCCTCGGTCGCAGCCGGCACGTCTGGCGCTCCCAGACCGATCCGCTGCAAGCACTCGTCGTCGTCGATATCCAGCACACCGGGCTCCGGCTCGATCAGTTGCAGAAAGAAACCATCGCACGGGCTTTGCAGGATACGGCCCTTGGGCAGGATGCCAAAGCGCTGCGCGTCGGGCACGGCCTGGAAACCGAACAAGGTGGCGTAGAACTCGTTCCAATCCTCGGTGCGGTCGTTGCCGATGTACTGGACGATGCCGAAGAAGTGCAAACCAGCCACTGCCGGCGGATGCGGATCGACCGTGGGTATCGGGGTGAAGTCCACGTCGTAGATCGAGAACTCCCGGTAGCGATCGACAAGATAGATACGACTGGTTCCCGCGCCATGGATGGCCGGAATGTTGAGCTCCATCACCTCCACCCGCGCCGGCACCGCCCAGGCGCCGCGCTCGAGCGCGCGCCGGTAGGCGGCACCGGCATCGCGCACCCGCAGCGCGATGGCGTTGATCACCGGTTGTTCGGTCAGCGCCGAGCCACTGCTGTGTGCGTTGACGATGACGTTGATATCGCCTTGCCGGTACAGCAGCACCTCGCGCGAACGATGGCGCGAGATCGGCCGAAACCCCATGCGCTCGAGCACCTGCCCGAGTGCCTGCGGCTTGGACGTGGCGTATTCGATGAACTCGATGCCGTCCAGGCCGAGCGGATTGGGCCCCTCATCGACAGATTCGCGTTCAGCGGCAGTCGCTTGTCGTGGTGACATGGTCGAATTCCTTTCGCATCCCGTTGTTCAGGCAGCCGCATCGTCGTTGTCCGCGGCGACCTCGGCCACCGCGGCCCCACCCAGGAACAGCCGCTCGATATTCGGATCGGCCAGCAGCTCCGAGGCGGGTTTGTGCAACACCAGCCGACCCGATTCCAGCGCAATCGCATCGTCGGACACCTTGAGTGCGCTTTTCACGTTCTGCTCGACCATCAGCACGGTTGTACCCTGATCGGCCAGTTCGCGCAGCAACCGGAACACATCCCGCACCAGCAAGGGTGACAGGCCGATCGACGGCTCGTCGATCAACAGCACCTTGGGCCGCAGCAACAATGCGCGGGCGATCTCCAGCTGCTTTTGCTCGCCGCCCGACAAGGCCGAGGCCTGGCTGTGCAGGCGCTCCTTGACGCGCGGGAACAGCTCCAGCACGCCCGCAATACGCTCGTGGGTCGTCTTCATGCCCAGTGTGATGCCACCGAGCTCCAGGTTCTGGAACACGGTCAACTGGCTGAACAGGTTGCGGCCCTGCGGCACGAAGGCAATGCCCTGGTCGAGCAGCGCCTTCTGGGTCGATCCGCCAACCTCGACGCCGTCGAGCAGGATGCGGCCCTGACGCGGCTTGAGCAGGCCGAACAAGGTCTTGAGCACCGTCGACTTGCCGGCGCCATTGGGTCCGAGCAGCAAGGTGATGCTGCCCCGGCGCACCTGGAACGACAGGTTGTTCAGGATCATGAAGTCCTTGTACCCCGCGACCACGTCGTCGAAAGCGATGCAGATGTCATGGGCCATGGTCACTCTCCCAGATAGGCGTCGAGCACCTGCCGATTGGCCCGGATCTCGGCTGGCGTGCCGATGGCCAGCACCTGCCCCTCCACCATCACCATGATGCGATGGCACAGGTCCATGACGAAGTCCATGTTGTGCTCGATCACGACAAACGAACGCGTGCTGCCGATTGCGGGCTTGCTGTTCAGTTCCTTGAGCAACCGGGAGATACCCCCGACCAGGCTCGGGTTGACGCCGGCGCAGGGTTCGTCGAGCAGAACCAGATCCGGCTCGCTCATGAACGCCATCGCAATATCGACCAGCTTTTGCTGACCATAACTGAGCTCGCCCGCCTTCTGGTGCGCCACTGGGCGGATGCGGAACTGGTCGATCAGCGCGTCGGCCTTCGCACCCAGGCCGGAGTCCGTCGGCGCAAAGATGCGGCTGAAAATCGAGCCCTGGTGCTCCTGCGCGGCCACGATCAGGTTGTCGCGCACGCTCATCTTGCCAAATACCTGCAGCGTCTGGAAAGTGCGCCCGACGCCGCGCCGGTTCAACTCCAGCGGACCGAGCCTTGTCACGTCTTCGCCGTTGAGTTCGATTGTTCCCGCGTCGGGTCGGATCTGGCCCAGCATGCTGTTGAACAGTGTCGTCTTGCCGGAGCCGTTGGGGCCGATGACACCAAAGATTTCGCCCGGCTGCACCTCGAAGCTGACACCGCCGACCGCCTGGATCGCGCCATACGCCTTCTTCAGGCCGCTGACCTTGAGCAGCGGGCTGCCCTCGGGCCTGTCATGGTTGTGGTTGCGGGCGTGCGTCATGCCTTGGCTCCCGCGGCCTGCGCCGCCTTGGCGCGTGTCCCGGACGCCAGGCGCGACTGCTTGCGGGCGCGGATGCGGTCGGGGATGCTGAGCAGGCCGTCCGGTAGCCAGATCATCATCAACACAACCGCGACACCAAACACGAACAGGTACCAGGCCTGGGCAAATCGCAGCCATTCCGGAAGCAACACGCCGACCGCTGCGCCCAGCACCGGACCGAAGAAATATCCCGGCCCGCCCACGACCACCATCAGGTACATCATGATCGACGAGCCCACCGCGAACGGCCCGGGCTCGATGTACTGCCCCAGGCTGGCGAACAAGCCGCCGGCCACGCCGGCATACGCCGCACCGATGGCAAAACTCAGCAGCGTGTAGGCCCGGGTGTCCACCCCCAGGCTCTCGGCCCGGATCGGGTTGTCGCGCAGCGCGGTGAAGGCCTTGCCCCAGGGACCGCGGAGCAACCCCCACAACAGCGCCGCCAGCAGCAGTGCCATGACCAGCGTGAAGTAGTAGTAGGCCAGGTTGCCATCCAGGCTCGCACCGAACACGCTCGGGCGAGCGATGTTGTTGATGCCGAACGTGCCACCGGTCAGCCACTCTTCATTGCGCATCACCAGCCAGACCGCTGCGTTGAAACCCAGCGTCGCAAAGGCCAGGTAGATGGTCTGCACCCGCAGTGCAGGAAAACCCAGGATGATGCCGACCACGAAGCAGATCAGCGCCGCGGCCGGCAGGCCGAGCCAGAAACTGACGCCGGCCTTGAGCAGGATGGCAACCGTGTAGGCGCCGATGCCGAAAAATGCCGCATGGCCGAGCGACTTCTGCCCGGCGTAGCCCACGGTCAGGTTCAATCCCATGGTGGCGATGATGAACACCAGCCAATATGTCAGCAGGTAGATGCCGTAGTTCTTCAGGAACTGCGGCGCCACCAACAGAACCAGCAGGGCAAGAAGCCCCAGCCCGAGCGCGGACTTCTTCATACCTTCCTCTCTTCCTTG
>CAZADK010000299.1:0-5768 GCA_964483855.1 uncultured Rhodoferax sp. | reverse complement strand
TATTTGCGGGACAGACCGCAGCCCACGCAGTGGGCAAGCTCTGTCCCCAACTGACCAAGGATATTTGCGGGACAGACCGCAGCCCACGCAGTGGGCAAGCTCTGTCCCAACCCGATCACAACATGGCAGCCATAAAACTCAAGAACGTCATCAAGCGCTACGGCAAGGGCAAACTCGCCACCCAGGTCATTCACGGCCTGAACGCCGACATCGCCGACGGGGAATTCATCGTCATCGTCGGGCCTTCGGGGTGCGGCAAGTCGACCCTGTTGCGTATGGTCGCCGGCTTGGAGGTGATCAGCGCCGGCGAGATATCGATCGGCAACCGGGTCGTCAATGACCTCGAACCAGCTGAACGGGACATTGCCATGGTGTTCCAGAACTACGCGCTGTATCCGCACATGAGCGTGTTCGACAACATGGCCTATGGCCTGAAGATCGCCAAGGTGCCGTTGGCGGAAATTCGCACGCGCGTGGACAAGGCCGCCAAGATCCTGGAGATCGGCCCCTATCTCCAGCGCAAACCGCGCGAACTCTCGGGCGGACAACGCCAGCGCGTGGCCATGGGCCGGGCCATCGTGCGCCAGCCCCAGGTGTTCCTGTTCGACGAACCGCTGAGCAACCTGGATGCCAAATTGCGCGCCCAGACCCGGCTCGAGATCCAGAAGCTGCACCGTGAACTGGGCATCACCTCGCTGTTCGTCACCCACGACCAGGTCGAAGCCATGACACTGGCGCAGCGCATGATCGTCATGAACGCCGGCGTGATGGAACAGTTCGGCACGCCGGAAGAGGTCTACACGCGGCCGGCGACCACCTTCGTCGCCAGCTTCATCGGTTCGCCGCCAATGAACCTGCTGTGGGACGCGCCCCAGCACAAGCCGGGCACCATCGTCGGAATCCGCCCGGAACATCTGGATGTCACCGACACCGGATGGGCCTTGCAGGTCGAGGCGGTCGAGATGCTGGGTGCCGAGCGCCTGGTCTACGGTCGATGGTCGCATGGCACCGGCAAGGAAGTGGTCATCATCCGGATGGAGGAGTCGCATTCGGTGCCAGCGTTGGGCTCGACCATCCATGTAACGCCGCGCGAAGGCCGTCTGCATACGTTCGATGCGTCCACCGGACGCCGCATCGGATGACCCGTCCGTGGCCCTATCCGCGCTGGGTCGCCCACCGGGGAGCCGGCAAACTGGCACCGGAAAACACACAGGCAGCGTTCCGGCTCGGCGCGCGCCACGGCTACCGCATGTTCGAGTGCGACGTCAAGCTCAGCCGGGACGGTGTGCCGTTCCTGATGCACGATGCCACGCTGAACCGCACGACAAACGGCTCTGGGGTGGGCGGTGCCAGGGACTGGCAAGAACTGTCGCAACTCGATGCCGGTAGCTGGCATTCGCGCCAATATGCGGGCGAACCCCTGTCGACACTGGACAATATCGCCCGCTTCTGTCGGGCCAATGGCCACCACCTGAACATCGAGATCAAGCCGACGCCGGGCACGGAAGCAGAAACCGGTTGCACAGTTGCGCGACAGACAGCCTTGCTCTGGTCGGGCGCCGCGGTTCCACCACTGCTGACCTCATTTGCCATCGACGCGCTGCAGGCCGCCCAGGCCAGCGCGCCGGAACTGCCGCGCGGCCTGTTGCTCGATGCAGCACGCGCGGACTGGCTCGAGATCGCGCGGCGTTTGCAATGTGTGGCTGTGGTTTGCCAGTATGGCTTGTGGGATGAGACAACGGTGGCGGCGGCTCACAAGGCCGGTCTGCGTTGCCTGAGTTACACCGTCAACGACGAATGGGTCGCGCAGCGGTTGCAGGACCTGGGCACCGACGGCATCATCACCGATCGGATCGACCTGTTTGCGCCAGACTGAAACGCGAGCCACGGGAACCGCTCACGTCCAGTCGCCGGCCCTGCACATGTCTTTGCCGAGCAGTTCCCGCAACCTGGCCGGCAATTGCCGGCTGCATGCCGGCTCGCGATGTCCGGATCGCACTTTCCCGCCACCAGCGGGACCGAACTCAAGACCGCCACGCCTTGAGCAATAACCATTGGGTGGTCGCGCTGCTGATGACCATGGCCAGATACGTGACCATTTTTCCGTCGCGCTCGAACAACACCAGACCAGCCAGCAACGCGGCGATGTTGACCAGCACCAGCACCAGCATGTTTCGCCACAAGCCGACCGTGGAGTTACGGCCCATGGGCATCCAGCGCACGCAAACCGGCAGCAGCAAGGCCAGTGCCAGCGCCGGCAAAATGAAATTGAGCAGGTGATTGATCAGTTCTAATACACCCATGGTGCTGCGAATTTTATAATCTGGCCAACCTCGTTCGTATGGCAGTCTGGGCATTAGGCATCAACCACACCACCGCGCCGCTGGATCTGCGCGGCAAGATGGCGTTCGCCAGCGAACAGATCGAGCCGACGTTACACGCCTTGCGCAGCGCACTGACACGGCCGCCGGAGGCGGCCATCGTGTCAACCTGCAACCGCACGGAGATCTATTGCGCCGGTGACCGGCCAGAATTCGAACCGGCACTGGAATGGCTGGCCCGTGCCGGCGGGGTTTCGGGCTCGGTTCTGCGTTCCCACAGCTACCTGCTGGAAGATGACCTGGTTGCGCGCCACGCGTTTCGGGTCGCCAGCGGCCTGGACTCCATGGTGCTGGGGGAGCCCCAGATACTGGGACAACTGAAGGAAGCCGTCCGCGTCGCGCAGCAGGCCGGCTCGCTTGGCGCCACGCTGAGCCAGATGTTCCAGCGCTCGTTCGCGGTGGCCAAGGAAGTCCGGACCTCGACCGAAATTGGCGCCCATTCGATCAGCATGGCGGCAGCCACCGTACGCCTGGCCGCTCAATTGTTCGAGGACCTGGGCGAAGTGAAGGTTCTGTTTGTCGGCGCAGGCGACATGATCGAGTTGTGTGCGACCCACTTTGCCGCACGCCGGCCCAAGGCCATGACCGTCGCCAACCGCACACTGGAGCGCGCCGAATGGCTGGCGACCCAGGTCGATGGCACCGTGATGCGGCTGGCCGATCTCCCCGACAGGCTGCACGAATTCGACGCCGTCGTCAGCTGCACGGCCAGTTCCCTGCCGATCATTGGCCTGGGTGCGGTCGAACGTGCGCTCAAGCGTCGCAGGCACCGGCCGATGTTCATGGTCGATCTGGCGGTGCCACGGGACATCGAGCCGGAAGTGAAGGAACTGCAGGACATCTACCTGTACACCGTCGATGATCTGGCCCAGGTCGTGCAGACCGGGCGCGCCAACCGGCAGGCCGCGGTGGCACAGGCCGAAGCGATCATCGACGCGGGCGTGCAAAGCTTCATGCACTGGATCGACCAGCGCGGATCGGTTCCGCTGATCCAGCAACTCAATGCCCAGGCCGACGAGTGGCGGGCGCTGGAGATCGCGCGTGCCCAGAAGTTGCTTGCCAGGGGCGAGGACATCGATACCGTGCTCGAAGCCTTGTCGCGCGGGCTGACGCAGAAGATGCTGCACGGGGCCATGGCTGAACTGCGCACGGCGGATGCGGACGCCCGCCGCCAGGCCAGCGCGGCGGTGCAGCATTTCTTCCTGCGCAAGGAACGTTAGCTACGCGCATCCTGCTACCGCGCCCGGTATGCGGGCGCCGCTCGACCTGGCTGACCGCCGGACCCGGAACCCCTGCCGACTCCTGGAGCGAAGCTCCGGATGGCACACATGACCCGCCACGATGAAAGCTTTTTTTCGGCACCAGCTCGACCGCTACACCACCCGCCTGGGCGAGCTGGAGTTCCTGCTCTCGCGCGAAGACATCATGCAGCACATGGACCAATTCCTGGCCTTGTCGCGTGAGCACGCCGACGTGGTGGCGGTAGCGGGACGATGGGAACGTTATCGTCAACGCGAATCAGACCAGCAACATGGGCGGGAACTGCTGGAGAGTTCCGATCAGGACGCCGACATGGCCGCGATGGCCCAGGAGGAAATCGACGCTGCCGGTGGCGAACTCGCGCAACTGGAGGCCGAGCTGCAACGCATGCTGCTGCCAAAGGACCCGGACGATACACGCAATGCCTTTATGGAGATCCGCGCGGGCACTGGCGGTGACGAGTCGGCGCTGTTTGCCGGCGACCTGCTGCGCATGTACACGCGGTACTGCGAACGACGCGGCTGGACGACCGAGATCATCAGCGAATCCGGGGCGGAGCTCGGTGGTTACAAGGAAGTCGTGTTGCGGATCGTGGGCAACTCTTCTTACGGAGCGCTCAAGTTTGAGTCCGGTGGGCACCGGGTGCAACGCGTACCGGCGACTGAAACCCAGGGGAGGATCCACACCAGTGCCTGTACCGTGGCGGTGCTGGCCGAACCCGACGAATCGGTAGCGGTACAGATCAACCCGGCCGACCTGCGCATCGACACCTACCGCGCCAGCGGTGCTGGCGGTCAGCATATCAACAAGACCGACTCGGCGGTGCGCATCACCCACCTGCCCACCGGCATCGTCGCAGAGTGCCAGGACGACCGCAGCCAGCATCGCAACAAGGCGCGCGCGTTGCAGGTGTTGTCTGCACGGATCCAGGAAAAGGACCGCGCCGAGCGTGCCGCCCGCGACGCCGCGCAACGCAAGAGCCTGATCGGCAGCGGCGATCGCAGCGACCGGATCCGGACCTACAACTTCCCGCAGGGGCGGCTAACCGATCACCGCATCAACCTGACCCTGTACAAGTTGTCCATCATCCTGGAGGGGGATCTGGACGATGTCGTGCAAGCCCTTCAGGCCGCCCAGGCCGCCGAGCAGCTGGCGGCGCTGGAACTCGGCGCGACGACCTGAAGGCCTGGCACCATGACCACGGTGGCCCAGGCTTTGGCGTGTGCCCGCGCGGCGGGACTGGACAGGCTCGACGCCGACCTGTTGTTGTTGTCGGCACGCGGTATTGGCGCCGACGCTCTGGGCACGACCCGAAGCTGGCTGGCAGCCCACGATACCGACGATCTGCCGAACGACGTGTGCGCGTGCTACCGGCTGCTGGTACGACGCCGCCTGGAAGGCCAGCCGCTGGCCTACATCACCGGCGTCAAGGAGTTCTATGGATTGGCGCTGGCCGTCGACCCGCGGGTGCTGGTGCCACGACCCGACACCGAGACGCTGGTGGACTGGACACTCGAGCTGTACCCGGACGCAGCAGAGCAACCGCGCCGCCTGCTGGACCTGGGCACCGGCAGCGGTGCGATCGCGCTGGCGCTCAAGCAATCACGTCGGCTGTGGTCCATCGACGCGGTGGACGCCAGCGCTGCGGCATTGACCGTGGCGGCGACGAATGCCGAACTTCTGCAACTGCAGATCACGCTGCTGCACGGGCGCTGGTTCGAACCGGTGACCGGACGGTACGACTGCATCGTATCGAACCCGCCGTACGTGGCAGAAACCGATCCCCATCTGCATGCTCTGGCTCACGAGCCGCTCGACGCGCTGGTCGCTGGATCCGACGGCCTGCGCGACATCCGCCAGATCATTGTCGGGGCGCCTGCGCATCTGCTGACCGGCGGCCACCTGCTGCTCGAGCATGGCCACGACCAGGGTCCGGCAGTGCAAGCACTGCTGGGTACGGCCGGATTCGCCACCCTGCCGGCCCGGCACGACCTGGCTGGCCACTGGCGCTGCACCGGTGGTCGCTGGAACCGGGCGTCCGTATAAGTGCCCCCAGCCCTGGCTTCGCAAGGCCCCCGAGGGGGTGCGAGGAAACTTGGGAGCGGCCCGGCGTTTCGTTATTCGCCC
>CAZADK010000298.1:0-5772 GCA_964483855.1 uncultured Rhodoferax sp. | reverse complement strand
CGGCAGCGCGCCCTTTGTCGCCATCAACACGGCAGCGATACCCAAGGACCTGCTCGAGAGCGAGTTGTTCGGGCATGAGCGTGGCGCCTTCACCGGTGCCCAGACCATGCGCCGCGGCCGCTTCGAGCAGGCCGATGGGGGCACCCTGTTCCTCGACGAAATCGGCGACATGCCCTTCGATCTGCAGACGCGTTTGTTGCGCGTGTTATCGGATGGCAATTTCTACCGGGTCGGTGGTCACGACGCGATCAAGACCAACGTACGGGTGATTGCAGCCACCCACCAGGACCTGGAGCAACGCGTCAAGGATGGTGCGTTCCGCGAGGACCTGTTTCACCGCCTCAACGTGATCCGCCTGCGCTTGCCACCACTGCGCGAGCGGCGCGAAGACATTCCCTCATTGACGCGCCACTTCCTGCAACAAAGCGCGCGCCAGCTCGAGGTCGAGCCCAAGCGCATTTCCGATGCAGCCCTGGCCCAGCTCTCGCGCTTCGCCTTCCCGGGCAATGTCCGGCAAATCGAGAACATCTGCCACTGGCTGACCGTGATGGCGCCAGCCCAGGTAATCGATGCCAAGGATCTGCCGCCGGAGGTGTTGATGGCAGTTGGCGGTGTTCCACCCGCCGATGTTGTGGCCGCCACTGCACTGCCCGCAACGAAATCGGGCACTGCGGATTTGCTGGCGCCCACTGCGACCCGCGCGCCTCCCAGCGCCGGGCGGGCGCCCGGCGAGCAGGCGCCCGGCGAGCAGGCTCTCGCGCCGGCTCCCATAGCCATCGCCCTGGGTGCGGATTGGGAAGCTGGCGTCGAGATCGAGGCCAGCCAGATGCTGGCGGCCGGACAAACCGACGTGTGGGACGCCATGACGCGCCGGTTCGAATCGCGGCTGATTCTCACTGCACTGGCCAACACCCGCGGCCGGCGTATCGAGGCAGCGCAGAAACTCGGCATCGGCCGCAACACCATCACCCGCAAGATCCAGGATCTGGGCCTGGAGTAGCCGCGCCGCTCGCAAGTTTCCTCACACCCCCTTGGGGGGGCCTGGCGAAGCCAGGGCTGGGGCACACGAGGAAACGCCGGGCCGCTCCCAAGTTTCCTCGCACCCCCTTGTGGGGCCTGGCGAAGCCAGGGCTGGGGGCACTCTCAGTCCGACAGTTCCACCACCACCGGCGCGTGGTCGCTGGGCCGTTCGTTCTTGCGTGGTGCCTTGTCGATGTTGCACGACTGCACCCGCGGCTTGAGCGCATCGCTGACCAGGATGTAGTCGATGCGCAGTCCACGGTTGCGCCGGAATGCGAATTCCCGGTAATCCCACCAGCTATAGGTCTTGTCGGGCTGATCGAACAGGCGGTAACTGTCGTGCAGTCCCAATTGCAGCAGTGCACGGAAATGTTCGCGCTCCTGCGTCGTGTGGTGAATGGTCTCGCGCAGTCCTTCCGGGTCCCAGCTGTCGCGGTCCTCGGCGGTGATGTTGAAGTCGCCCAGCAGGGCCAGCTCGGAGTACTGCGCCTGTTGCTCGCGCAGCCAGTCATGCAAGGCCTCAAGCCAGCGCATCTTGTACGCGAACTTGTCGCTGCCAGGCTCCTGGCCGTTGACGAAATACCCGTTGACCAGGCGCAGCGGTCCATGCACGGTATCCAGCGTGGCCGCGATCACACGCGATTGCTCGTCGGCAAATCCGGGGATGTTGGTGACCACGTCGCGCACTGGCGAACGCGTGAGGATGGCGACGCCGTTGTAGGTCTTCTGCCCGAACACGGCACAGTGGTAACCCGCCTGCTGCAAGGCCTCGCGCGGGAACTTGTCATCGCTCTGCTTGAGCTCCTGCAGGCACAAGGCATCGACCGGGTTGGCGGCCAACCATTGCAGTACCTGCGGCAGCCGAACGGTCAGCGAGTTGATGTTCCAGGTGGCGAGTTGCATTGGTACCCTAAGCTATTGATATTGTTGATAGATTTTTACAGGACATGAATCCGTACCCCCATTCGTGCCCCCCGAAATATCAGATCAAACTGGCAAGAACGGGTTCTTCAGCCTGACGCCGGTGCCGCTGAAGTCTGCCCCGTTTCGAGTCACCACGGTCAAGTCGTTGACCAAAGCGATGGCGGCGATCTGCTTGTCGAGTTCATGTTCCGGATGTGGCACTCGCAGCCGCCCCCACACTTGCGCGGCCTCTGCATCGAAGGCAAGGATTTTGTCGGCATAGTGGCCAATGACATCGGCCAGCCACGACTCAAGCAACTCTGCCTGCGGTGCATCACCGCGATGGCGGATCAGTTCGACACCGCGTCGAAGCTCGCCGACGGTCACCACGGACAGGTAGATCGATTCGTCCTGCGCGGAAGTCTGTTTGAAGAACTCAATGACACCCGCATTGGCCCTGCTTTGCTTTCGGGCTTCGCTGATGACTTTCGTGTCAATCAAATACACGCGGCGCCTGCGAGGCAGAGTTCAGGCGCTCAAAGTCAGCGTCTGCGCCGACGTTGGGCATCGACGCCAAGATATCGGCAAAGCTTCGTCTGCGTGGGCGCGCCAGCGCTGTGGCCAAGATCTCACGATGTTCGGCTTCAGCACTTCGCCCATGCGCTCCAGCACGCTCCTTGAGCGCCCTGACAATTGTTTCATCGACACCGCGAACAAGCAAATCAGCCACCACGTTCTCCACCAAATTGAATGATAGCAATGATATTTTCTGGGTGTTGGAGCGTCAATGTGCCCTGGATCATCAACGGCCACTCAGGTCACCGCGCTCGTCGGCGGCGGGACAGCGAAGATATGACCACCGGGATACAGCGCGCTGTCCAAAGGTCGATGCTCTCAAACCATGCGTCGTCAGTTCGCGAACGGCGCATCAACGGCCCGCCGCGACAAAACGAGCGCGCAACTACCGGCCGAAGACGACCCGGCCAGCGCGAGCGTTCCGCGAAGACGGGTGGAAGCAAGAAAGTTGACACGATGTGTGACGCCAGCGCAAACGCCCTGAGATGACCCGGGCGCTCGCGGGACTTCCCAGGACTTTGAGGGCTCGAAGCAGCGCTTTGCGGGGGACTTTTCCACCACGAAGCGCGGCGGCAGGATGGCACCATGCGCATGCCGTGGATCAAATCGAAGACCATTGCGCTCGATCTGCTGGACGAGGGGGCGATCGAACCGATCGCCTGCCAAGTCACTCATGAGCCAAAGGTGATTGCGCAGGTCGAGCCAGCAGAATATGAACGATTGGACCAACGTGAAAAAGAAACTGGCGGCGAATGGCTACATCGAACAAACTGAACACCCGGCGGAGTTTTGACTCAGACTCTCGGCGTTACTGGTTGCAGCTCCCGAAGGCTGCCAGCCAAAGCCTGACACGCACTGCAACGCCTTATGAGATCTCATCATGCCCCACAGCGCCAATGCCGCCCGCCTGGAATCTGCTGCCGGATCCCCAGTTCAGACCCACTTGTCGAGTGCTGCGTTCAACGACGACGGCCTCTGGGTTGCCGGCGACCCCCACTTCGTTTCTTACATGGTGATCCCGGGCAACGACACTGGCGTCGACGACCTGCTGCGGCGAGAATGATGGTGGCCAAAATCAGCGCGAAGAGCGCCGACATCCTACTGTCCGCCGCGACGTCGGTTCCGCCCCTCAACCCAGCGTCGGCACTGTTGTTCGTGGTCAACGCAGCAGCAGGGGCTTTTGACATAGATGCCAAGCGGGCTGTGATCGAGTCGGCGCTGGCCGCGCGCGGGCGCAAAGGGGAACTGCGGATCTGCAGGCCCGCCGAGCTGTCTCGGGTGGCCGCCCAGGCCGCTGCAGCGGCCGTGGCGACCGACACGGCGGTGATCGCCGTGGGCGGTGATGGCAGCCTGAACGCGGTAGCCCAAGCCGCGCACGAAGCCGGTTGTCCCATGGGCGTCATTCCCTACGGCACCTTCAACTACTTTGCCAGGACGCACGGCATCCCCACCGATCCGGCCGCTGCAGCGCAAATGCTGCTGGACGCGCGCCCGCTGCCAGTGCAGGTGGCCGCCATCAACGACCGTTTGTTTCTGGTCAACGCCAGCCTGGGCATCTACCCCGAGCTGTTGCAAGACCGCGAGACATACAAAGCGCGCTTCGGCCGCAGCCGCTGGGTCGCGTTCGTGGCGGCCTGTGCCACGTTGCTGCGCGCGCAACGTCGGCTGCGCTTGCACATCGAGATGGGCGATACGGTCCGCGACGTGCAGACCTTGACGCTCTTCGTGGGCAACAACCGGCTGCAGTTGCAGCAGTTCGGTGCGGACCCCGCAGACACCGTGGCTGGCACGCCCGGCCACGGCAGCATGGCCGCGCTGATGTTGCGCCCCATCGGTACGCTGTCCATGGTCGGACTGATGCTGCATGGAGCCATGGGTAGGCTGGGCGAAGCCGCTGGCGTGGAAGGTTTCGAGTTCCAGCACATGGTGGTCAAGCCCACGCTGGTCCCCGGCCGAAAAGAGCTGGTGGTGGCGTTCGACGGCGAGGTGGCACGGATGCGCGCGCCCATCGACTTCCGCGTGCTCGAAAAGCCCCTGTACCTGCTCCAAGCCCCCCACGCCGCAGCCACGGCAGTGGCGGCCGGGGGTGCACCTTGAGCGTGCTGCTGCAGATTTCCGACACCCATTTCGGTACCGAACAGCCGCAGGTGGTCGAGGCGCTGGTCGCCCTGGCAGCCCAGCAGCGACCCGACGTGGTGGTGCTCTCGGGCGACATCACGCAGCGCGCTCGGCCGGCCCAGTTTCGCGCGGCCAAAGCCTTCGTCGACCGACTGGGTGCGCCAGTCCTGGCCATCCCCGGCAACCACGACATTGCGCTGTTCGACCTATGGGCCCGCCTGACCCGCCCCTACGCGCGCTACGCCACGGCGTTCGGGACCGAACTTGAGCCGGTGCACGCGTCGCGGGAATGGCTGGTCGTGGGCGTCAACACCACGCGCGCCTGGCGCCATAAAAACGGTGAGGTGTCGACCGCGCAGATCGATCGCGTGGCGAAGCTGCTGAGCGCGGCCAGCCCGACGCAGTTGCGCGTGGTGGTGGTGCACCAGCCGCTGGCCGTGACCGAGGCGCGCGACCGGACCAACCTGCTGCGCGGCCACGGCGGTGCAGTGCGAGCCTGGGCAGCGGCCGGGGCCGACCTGCTGATGGGCGGCCACATTCACTTGCCTTACACGCTGGCGCTGCACGGGTGGGCGTGGCGGCTGTGGGTGGTGCAGGCGGGAACCGCCGTCTCGTCGCGCACACGCCCCGGGGTGCCCAACTCGGTGAACATCCTGCGGTGGGGCGAGACGCCTGGCGAGCGGGACCATCCATCGCAGGTCCGGCACGAGTCGGGGCGCAGTTGCTGCATCGAACAATGGGACTTTGCGCGCGACGGGCGGGTATTCGTGTGCAGCGCGGTGACCGCCGTGCAGCCCGCGCGTCAAACAGTCGGGTGAGAAGCCGAGACCTTATTCGTCTTTCAGGTCAGGTGCGGGTTGCAGCTAGCCCGCTGGAATGCGTGGTCAGATCAGCAAAGCCGCCACAAAAATACCCACCATGATGAACGCCAGCACCACCTTGGCGATCAGCCCCACCATGATCCCGACCCAGGTGGCGACCCCGACTTTGACGGCACGGGTCTGGTCTTTCCGAGCTACGTACTCGCCCACGGCAGCACCGACCAAGGGCATGAACAGCACGCCCACCAAGCCCATGAACAGCCCCACCACCGTGCCCACCGCCGCGCCCAGCAGCGCCTGTTTGCTGGCACCGGCTTTTTGGGCCCCCATGAGC
>CAZADK010000297.1:0-5788 GCA_964483855.1 uncultured Rhodoferax sp. | reverse complement strand
GTGATGTACAAGGGGCGCAACATCGCGCAGGTGCTGGACCTGACGGTGGAGGCTGCGTTCCCGTTCTTCGAGAGCGTACCCACCATTGCCCGCAAGCTGCAGACGCTGCTGGACGTGGGCCTGTCGTACATCAAGCTCGGCCAGTCTGCGACGACACTGTCGGGCGGCGAGGCACAACGCGTCAAGTTGGCGCTCGAACTCTCCAAGCGTGACACCGGGCGTACCTTGTACATCCTGGACGAACCAACCACCGGGCTGCATTTTGCGGACATCGCGATGTTGCTCACGGTGCTGCAGCATCTGCGCGACGCCGGCAACACCATCGTCGTGATCGAACACAACCTGGACGTCATCAAGACCGCCGACTGGGTCATCGACATGGGGCCCGAAGGTGGGTCCGGGGGCGGACGGGTCGTTGCGCAAGGCACACCGGAGCAGGTCGCCCGGAGTCCGGACAGCCATACCGGGGTGTACTTGAAGCGGGTGTTGTAGCGGATGGTTTGGTTGCGGGCTGTCACTGAACGCATCGGGGGCAAACTCAAGGCAGCAGGCCAGAGGCCGTTTCCACGTTTTCCAGCGGGAAGGTCTTGCAGTTCTTGTGGGCGCGCGCTTCGGCCAGGCGCTGCAGGGCCGAGTCTTCTTTGCTTGCCATGAGGCCGCAGTGGGTGACGCCTGTGTCGATAATCGTGAACTCAGACCTGCTGTCAGGACATGCCGGCCTTGCGCTGCCCAGTGGCGTGAGAACAGTGATAGATTTCCCAGCGTGAGCTCACCCACCCCGCCCGCATCCGTCTCGGAGTTCCTGGACCAGTTCCCGCGCGTCGATACCTACGCCGAAATCGACGAGATCCTGCGCTCATCCGATTTCATCCAGGGCTCGCACTTCGAGAGCAAACCAGTGTTTGGCGGCTCGTTGGTGGTCATCGACGGGCCAGAGCACCGGCAGCGGCGCAGGATGCTGATGGGCATGTTCTCGCATGCGGCGTTGCGCCGCAACGAAAAGGAAATCCTCGCTCCGGCGATCCGCCACGCCTTCGAGGCGCTGGCCGCCACGCGCGGTGCCGATGGCCTGGTGCGGGTCGATCTGGTGCCCCTGTTGCGCAGTCTGACCATCGTGATATCGGCCCATGTCACCGGCGTGGACGGAGCCGATGCGCCCGCGCGGCGGGCCCGCCTGCAGGCGCTGGTGTCGAAACTCGAAGCCGCCTCGGGCGTGGAGTGGTCCACGCGCGACCATGTCGAGGTGATGGCCGAAGGCGTGGCAGCGCGGCGCGAGTTGATACAGGACTTCCTGCAACCGGCACTGGAGCGGCGCATCGCGCTGGCGGCACGGGTCCACGCGGGTGAGTTGAAGGAGACCGATCTGCCCATGGATCTGCTGGGCCTGCTGGCCCTTCACGGGGAAGATGGCCAGGGTGGCGAGGATGCCCCGATCTGGCGCGAATGCGCGTTGTTCCTGGTCGCGGGCACACAAACCACTTCGCATGCCCTGCCGCATATCGTGTGGCACCTGGATCCCTGGTGGGCGGCGCATCCTGAACACCGCGCACGCGCGGCCGACATCGAGTTTCTGCGCGGCGCGGCCAACGAATCGTTGCGCCTGCACCAGCCGGTGCCGGCGCTGCTGCGGGTGGCCGCGCGGGACACCGTGCTGGCATGCAACGGCCGCGGGTTCCGCAACGCAGAGCGGATCGCGCTGTTCTTCTCGTCGGCCAATCGCGATGCCCGGCTGTATGGCGACGATGTCGAGGCGTTCGACCCGCTGCGTCCGTTCAGCAAGAAGCCGCCGCCCTGGGGCCTGACCTTCGGCTCCGGCGCTCACACCTGCATCGGGCGGGCGCTGGTCACCGGTCTGTCACACCGGTACGATGATGCCGACCCGACCCACGGCACCATCGTCGGCGTGTTGCACTCGCTCTACCAGGCGGGTGCCGAACTCGATCCGTCGCAGTCGCCCAGGCGCAACACCGATAGCTACCATGACGCCTTCGCCAGCATGCCGATCGTGCTGCGCAACTTGTGACCCATCGGAGAATTTCGCATGAGCAAGCTGATCATCGAGGCCCGCATCAACGAATACATGATGCGCGAGCAAGGCAACGTGAACGTGCCCTACACGCCGCAGGAGATTGCCGCCGACGCCGTGGCCTGCCGCGAGGCCGGCGCGGCCATCGTGCATTTCCATGCGCGCAAGCCCGACGGCGCGCCGGAGCACGACACCGAGGTCTATGCAGACACGATCCGCGGCATCCGCGGCAGCTCGGACATCCTCGTCCACCCTACGCTGGGTTACAACACGATGGATGACCCCAGCGCGCCGGCGCGACTCAAGCACATCCTGGAGCTCGCCAAGGACCCCTCGGCCGCGCCGCATTTCGTGCCGCTGGACATGGGATCGGTCAATGTGGACCGTTACGATCCCCAGGCGCGCCGTTTCCTGACCACGGACCACGTCTATGCCAATCCGACCGGCGACCTGATGTATTTCGCCAAGGAAGTGCGGGCGGCCGGGCTCAAGCCCTATCTCACCTGCTTCAACATCGGCTTTTTGCGGTACGCCAATGCGTTTGCCGACATGGGGCTGATCGACGAACCGCTGTACATGTGCCTCGTGATGACCGACAGTATCTTCCTCGGCGGCCATCCGGCCTCGCTCAAGGGCCTGCAATCGCACCTGGACCATCTGCCACCGGGCAAGCGCGTGGAATGGACCGCGATGAGTTACGGCGGCAACCTGTTCGGGCTGGTGGCGGCCATCATCGCCCAGGGCGGTCATGTCTCCATCGGCCTGGGCGACCATCCCTACAGCGAACTCGGCATGCCGACCAACGCCGAGCTGATCCGCCGCGTGGTGGCGATCGCAGATGAATGCGGGCGCGAGGTGGCCACGCCGGCCGAGGCGTGGCAGATTCTGAATCCGCCACGGGCTTGATCGGCGTTTGCGCATCGCTCTGCATGCGCGGACCAGCGTTCAGTTGGGGCGTGTGAGCCACCTTGGTCGATACGCTGCGGCAGTCGACCCATCTTGGTGGGCAACAAAGACGCATTTCCTGAAGTGAAGGTTGTACGATGCTTGGCGCGTTCACAAGGAGGCAAGCGCATGACCTTTATCAATCGTATGGAGTGTCCGATCGTTCCGCGGAGCGTGGCGGAGGTGGACTTGATGGACGTCGAGATCCAGGAGTGTCCCTATCCTGCCTACAAGGCGTTGCGGGAGGATGCCCCGGTCTATCGTGACAAACTAACTGGTTTCTACGTACTCACACGATATGACGACTTGCGCGCGGTCCTGAAGGACCCGGCGACCTTCTCCAACCTGCGTCCACGCGGGCCCGATCACATTCCTCCGGAGCGAATGCAGCTGATCGCCAAACTGTTTCGCGAGAAGGGCTGGTTGCCCAGCCCCACGCTGTCGGGCCGCGACGACCCCGATCACAAGCAGATGCGGGCCTTGTTTGACCACACCTTTCGAGCCAGCAAGATCAAGCTGATGGACCCCTATGTGCGTGACCTGTCCTATCAGCTGATCGAAGACTTCATCGGTGACGGCCGCTGCGATTGGGTGCGCCAGTTTGCGGTGCCGATGCCGTTGATCATCATCGGCAAGCAGATGGGTGCGCCCGAGAAGGACATCTGGCGGATCAAGGCCTGGACCGATGCCTGGGTCAAGCGGCTGGGTCTGATGCAGACCGACGAGGAGGCGATCTGGTCGGCCGAGATGGAGATCGAGCAGCAGCATTATTTCCAGCCGATTTTCGAGCAGTTGCGGCGCGAACCCAACGACACGCTGCTGTCCGAACTGGTCAATCGCGAAATCCCAGAGTGGGGCCGCAAGCTCAACGACAACGAATTGCACGCCGAGATGACGGCCGACACCTTTGTTGGCGGCTCCGAGACCACGACCAACGCGCTGTCGGCCGGCATCATGCTGCTGGCGCAAAATCCGGATTGCTTTGCGCTGCTCAAGTCCGACCCGGAGCAGTACCTGCGTACATTCATCGAAGAAGTGTTGCGGCTCGAGGGCCCGGTGCAGGGGCTGCAGCGCTTCACCACGCGCGATGTCACCCTGCACGATGTGACGATTCCCCAGGGCTCGGTCGTAAATGTGCGTTACGCCGCCGCCAACCGCGATCCGGCGCATTTCGAGGACCCGGACCAACTCAACCTGACACGCAAGAACGCCGCCAGTCACCTGGGCTTCGGCTCAGGGATTCACGCCTGCCTGGGCGCACCATTGGCGCGGCGGGAGTTATGGTGGGGCTTTACCGCGTTCCTCGATCGGATCGAGGATTTCCGTTTGACTCCCGGCCATAACCAGCTGCGTCATGTGCCGAACTTCTACCTGCGCTGCCTGAAGGAGCTGCACATCGAGTTCACGCCGAAGAAGCGCTCATCATCTTGAGCGTCACCGCCGAAGACGTCAATACGGCGGCATGCCCAGCATCTGGCGCGTCTGGGCAAATGTCGCCAGTGGCCGGCCGAACTCTTCGCACAACGCCTTGGTTTCCTGGATCAGTTCGACATTCGTCGGTGTGCGGTTGGGGTCGTAGTGTTCCTCGATGCCGATATGCAGATGGCCGCCGAGTTCAAGTGCCATGCGCGCCACTGGCGTCTGTAGCAGGTCGCCGCCCCATACCGACACCGACCAAGGGATGTCTGTGCCCTCCAGCATCTCGACGTAGGCAGCCAGCGCCTTCTCGGTCGGTGGCAAGCCGAACGTCACGCCTTTCCCACGGGCCCACAGGCCCCATTCACCGCCAAAGTAGAACTTGGCCATGGAGCCCTTGGGCAGACGGCCTGCGCGGTACCAGGCCAGGGCCGTCTGCAGGAAGCCGGGTTCGAAAATGGCAAGGGAGGGCAGGAATGAGAGCTGTTGCGCCAGTCCGAACGCATAGGCGTGATCGCTATAGCTGTTGACGTAGGTAAACCCCTGCGGCAGGCCATCCGGACCCATGTATCCGAGGTTGGCGCAGCCAGGGTCGACCACACCAAACGGCATCGGCACTTCTGCAGCGATGAACGGATAGTGTGAGTAACGGTCTTCGATCGGCTCCGGGTTCGCGCCGTCGGACTGGTTGACCGACAGCGTGGGGTACCACAATGCGTCCGGCCGCCGTGCCAGAATAACGCGCCAAGGCGCCAGATAGGCTTGGGCACCGGCACGCCCATTGAGTCGGATGTCGTGGTTATGCGCATGGATCACCGAGGCGCCGGCGTCAAAACATTTCAGACTGTCTTCGATGATGGCCTCGGTGGTGAGCGGCACATGCGGATTCCGGTCGGGAGTGACTCCCCCGTTGATGGCGACTTCGAGAATGACTGGCTGCTTGTCCATGGTGTGAATTTCCTTCTAGTTGCGAACATCTGCGTTTGCCGTCTCGGCTCACGAGCCCGGCAATGACGCTTGCTTCATGCTGTGGCGTCCCGTTTTGGCCGATGGGGGCGCGCCGCAAGCAAGGTACGGGTGTAGGGGTGTTGCGCCTGCTCCACGATCTCTGCCGCCGCCGCGGATTCGACAAACCGGCCTGACTGCATCACCGCAATCCGGTCGCTCATGTGGGCAACCAGGGAAATGTCGTGCGAGATGAACAGCATGGCCAATCCGTGGTCGCGCTGAAGGCGCAGCAACAGGTTGAGAACCTGCGCCTGGATTGAGACGTCGAGCGCCGAGGTCGGTTCGTCGGCGATGATGAATTCCGGGTTGAGGCTGAGCGCACGCGCGATCGCCACCCGCTGACGCTGCCCTCCCGAAAGCTCATGCGGGTAGGCCAGACGGTGCGAGGCATTC
>CAZADK010000296.1:0-5800 GCA_964483855.1 uncultured Rhodoferax sp. | reverse complement strand
GGATGCTGGTTACAGCAAACAGGCGCTCAAGGAAATGATCGAGCGCAAGCGGCAGAACGATTTTGTCCGCAAGCGTGAATTCGACCAGTTGCGCAAGCTGCGCAACCGCGACCCCGACTCCAGCCCTGACCTGGCCGGGCGGCCGTCGTATTTCCAGAGCAGCCTGCCGTCGAACCCGGACGAGCGGGCGCTCACGATCAAGAAGATCGACGAGATCGAAGCCCAGATGTCCAACCAGTGGTGGCAGGGCAAAACCGACGGCAGCCACAAAACGCCGGCGGCCGCGCGCAAACCCGAGGGCAAGCCCGACACTTCCGACGTGGTCGACGATGACGCCTATGCGCCGACGCGGCTGAGTCCAGTACGTCCGGATGCAGCCGCGTCGGACTGCGAAACGACCGACTTCCCGCCCACGGAGGACATCTCGGGATTCGGGCCCGACCCGGCCCGCGCTGCCGCATCGGGCGCGCGGGCGCCGGATACGCCGGCGGCCGGGCCGCGGGTCGGCGACGGGCACGGTTTCTCCGTCTCCAGGGCGCCGACGCTCGAAATGGTCGTCGGCGTCACCGACGCCGACATGGAGGAGGCGGCGATCCGATTCGCCAATGGCGACGACAAGGGCGCCGAATCGGCGCTCATGTCGGCCCTGGAGAACACCGACGCACCGCGTGACCAAGCCCTGCGCTGGGCTGCCGCGTTGCTCGACCTGTACCGCGCAACCGGCCAGCAGCCGCAGTTTGACCGCCTGGCAATCCGGTTCGCACAACGTTTCGACCGCTCCGCTCCAGCCTGGTTCTCGATGCCCGAGGCCCTGGGAACGGCGCTGGCCGGTGTACCGGTGCGTACGGTTCGGTCGCGCCTGATGGTCGATCCGATCTGGGCCTGCCCCCCACGGTTTACCGCTACCTGCGTGGATACCTTGCGACTGGCCGTGGCCAATGTCGAGCCGCCCTGGTTCTTGGACTGGAGTGCGTTGACCGACCTCGATGTCGATGCGGTCGAGTCACTGGCCGTTTTGTTCGAGCAATGGTGCGAGACACCCGTCGAGTTGCACTTCTCTGGCGCCCGCGCGCTCGAGGCGGCCTTGCGTGCGTGCACACCGTCTGGCAAACGCGACCAGGGGCAGACAATCTGGCAGTTGCGGCTCGACGCCTTGCGCATCATGCAATTGCAGGACGAGTTCGAACTGGTCGCGCTGGACTACTGCGTCACCTTCGAGGTCTCGCCACCGGCCTGGCAGGACGCCCGCTGCAGTTACCGCAGCGCGACCGTGGCCGGGGAACTCGGCCCGCACGAAGATGCCGCGCCCGACAACGACGATGACGAACCCGCTGACGCGAGACCCGGTTTCGCTCCGGCGGCCACCATCGCAATGGGACTGGACTCGATTCAGGCAACGGTCGCCGAGTTGTCGGGCGACATCCAGGGCGAGGCTACGACGGCGCTGGAAATGCTGGAGCAGGCGCGCAATGGGTCACAGCGGCTGGTCGTGTCCTGCGCCAACCTGATCCGGGTTGATTTTTCCGCTGCCGGCAGCATCTTGAACTGGGTGGCCGAGCTGCAGGTACAAGGCTGCCAGGTCCAGTTCCGCGAGGTGCATTGTCTGGTGGCGGCCTTTTTCGGCGTGATCGGCATCAACGAACACGCCAGGGTCATGATGCGGTCTGACTAGGCGGCATTGTGGTCACTTTGGCTGACGCCAGGTCAACGGGCGCCGGCCCCCTCACGACCGCGGGACTTTTCGACAGCGGGCCGTGAACGGCCCGAAATCCGACTCAGCATGGAACAATTTCACGGAACCACCATCATCAGCGTACGGCGCGCGACCGCCGACGGAACCGAGGTCGCGATCGGCGGCGACGGACAAGTGACACTGGGCAACATCGTGGTCAAGGGCACTGCGCGAAAGGTGCGCAAGCTCTACCACGGCAAAGTGCTGGCCGGGTTTGCCGGCGCCACTGCGGACGCCTTCACGCTGTTCGAGCGTTTCGAGGCCAAGCTCGAGAAACACCAGGGCCACCTGGTGCGCTCGGCGATCGAGCTCACCCGCGACTGGCGCACCGACCGGGTGCTGCGCCGCCTCGAAGCCATGCTGGCGGTGGCCGACAAGGACGCATCGCTGATCATCACCGGTAACGGCGATGTGCTCGAACCCGAGAACGGCATCATCACCATCGGTTCGGGCGGCGCGTTCGCGCAGGCTGCGGCAGTTGCGCTGCTGAACCACACCGATCTGCCCGCCGCCGACATCGTGCGCAAGTCACTTGCGATCGCCGGCGAGTTGTTCATTTACACCAAAATGCACCGCACCATCGAGACCCTGCCATGAACCCGGCACCGACCGACACAACCCCATCGCAATCCGTCATGTCTGCCTTGACACCCCAGCAGATCGTGCAGGAACTCGACAAACACATCGTTGGGCAAACCCAGGCCAAACGCGCAGTGGCAATTGCGCTGCGCAACCGCTGGCGCCGCCAGCAGGTCGCCGGCAGTCTGCGCGCCGAGATCACGCCCAAGAACATCCTGATGATCGGCCCCACCGGTGTCGGCAAGACCGAGATCGCGCGTCGCCTGGCGCGGCTGGCCGATGCGCCGTTCATCAAGGTCGAGGCCAGCAAGTTCACCGAGGTCGGATACGTTGGCAAGGATGTCGATTCGATCATCCGTGACCTGGCCGAGGTGGCGATCAAGCAGACCCGTGAGGCGGCCAAACGCGCGGTGCAGGAGCGCGCCACCGACGCAGCGGAAGAACGTATCCTCGACATCCTGATCCCACCGCCGCGCGGCGAAGAGGGCGGCCGGCGCGACGCCGAACAGCCTGAGGGCGCGGCGCGTCAGGCGTTCCGCAAGAAGTTGCGCGAGGGCCAGCTCGACCAGCGCGAGATCGAGATCGACCTGAGTCAGGCCAGCGCGCAGCTGGAGATCATGGGCCCGCCCGGGATGGAGGACATGACCGAGCAACTGCGTGGCCTGTTCGGCCAGATGGGCCAGGCCAAACGCCAGACACGCAGGCTCAAAATTGCCGAGGCGCTCAAGCTGGTGCAGGACGAAGAGGCGGCCAAGCTGGTCAACGAGGACGAGATCAAGTCCCAGGCGCTGCAGGCGGCGGAGCAGAACGGCATCGTGTTCATCGACGAGATCGACAAGGTCACCTCGCGCTCGGAAGGCAGCAACGCCGGCGAGGTGTCGCGCCAGGGCGTGCAACGCGACCTGTTGCCGCTGGTGGAAGGCACGACCGTGTCGACCAGGTACGGCATGATCAAGACCGACCACATTCTGTTCATCGCATCCGGCGCGTTCCACCTGAGCAAGCCAAGCGACCTGATTCCCGAACTGCAGGGGCGGTTCCCGATCCGGGTCGAACTGGGCTCGTTGTCGGTGCAGGACTTCGAATCCATCCTGACCCAGACCCATGCCTCGCTGGTCAAGCAGTACCAGGCTTTGCTCGCGACCGAAAACGTGACCATCGACTATGCGCCCGACGGCGTGCACCGGTTGGCCCAGATCGCCTACGATGTCAACGAACGCACCGAGAACATCGGTGCAAGGCGGCTGTCCACGGTGATGGAGCGCCTGCTGGAAGAAGTCAGTTTCGAAGCCAGCAACCTCAGCGGCCAGACCATCGTCGTCGATGCCGCTTACGTCAACAGCCGACTGACCGATCTGAGCCTGGACGAGGACTTGTCGCGTTACATCTTGTGAGCAACAACGACGGCGCCACGAACTTCTCATGCGATACGTTCATATATTGGCGTAAGTCATTCATTTAGAAGACTTTTTTGCCGACTTTTCGGCTTCAAAGCTCGTTCTAAGTCGTTGATTTCATT
Source organism: uncultured Rhodoferax sp. (assembly GCA_964483855.1). Taxonomy (GTDB): domain Bacteria; phylum Pseudomonadota; class Gammaproteobacteria; order Burkholderiales; family Burkholderiaceae_C; genus CAISIP01. The sequence goes on along the minus strand of CAZADK010000296.1, from coordinate 1,970 downwards.
GAAAAACTTGTTGCAACGCGTGTTGCATCGCCGACAAATGCTGATACAGTGCAAAAAAGTGCAATTAAGTGGGAATCGGTGCCACACCGACTTCCAATTCCGCGCGTTGCATCAGCCAAGGGCAAATTCTCGTGTTTCAAGGGGCCTCTTCGTTAAGTCTGGATGCCAAGGGTCGGCTGTCGGTGCCGACCCGGCATCGTGACGCCCTGGGTGCAGCCGACGGCGGCCAATTGACGATCACGCGGCATCCGCACGGATGCCTGATGGTGTTTCCACGCACGGAATGGGAAAAATTCCGCGAGCGTGTATCGGCCTTGCCGATGTCGGCGCAGTGGTGGAAACGCATCTTCCTGGGCAATGCGATGGACGTCGACATGGACGGCACGGGCCGGGTGCTGGTTTCGCCCGAATTGCGCCAGGCCGCCGGCATCACCCGCGAGACCATGCTGCTGGGCATGGGCAATCACCTGGAGTTGTGGGACAAAGAGACCTACGAGGCCCAGGAAGCCCGGGCCATGCAGGGCGAGATGCCCGATGTGTTCAAGGATTTTTCCTTTTGAGAGCCGCGTGTGAACATCGGGTTGACCCATACGACCGTCTTGCTGGACGAGGCGGTCGATGCCGTGCTCGGCAACGCGGGCAACACGGCGCCGCGCACCTTTGTCGACGCGACATTCGGCCGCGGTGGCCACAGCCGCCTGCTGCTGTCGCGACTGGGGCCCGCCGACCGGCTGATCGCCTACGACAAGGATCCACAGGCCGTGGCCAGCGCGGCGCAGATCGAGGACCCGCGGTTCACGATCCGGCACCAGGGTTTCGACCGGATTGCCGAGCTCGACCGGGCTTCGTTGGCCGGCATCCTGATGGACCTGGGCGTGAGTTCGCCGCAGATCGACGATCCGCAGCGGGGCTTCAGCTTTCGATTCGACGGCCCACTGGACATGCGCATGGACACGACCCGCGGCCAGAGCGTGGCGCAGTGGCTTGCGCAGGCGCCAACCGATCAGATTGCGCAGGTGATTCGTGGTTATGGTGAGGAACGGTTTGCTGGCGCCATTGCAAAGGCGATTGTTGCTCGCCGACAGGAACGGGGCCCAGTTGCATCCACCGCCGAGCTGGCCCAGCTCGTGGCTGACACGGTCAAAACCCGCGAGCCGGGCCAGAACCCTGCAACGCGCACATTTCAGGCTCTTCGGATTTTCATCAACGCCGAGCTTGAAGCCTTGCAGACAGCGTTGACGGCCAGCCTTGACGTCTTGCAAGCCCAGGGCGTGCTGGTCGTGATCAGCTTCCACTCGCTCGAAGACCGGATTGTCAAGCAGTTCATCGCGCGCCATGCACGCGAACACGTCGATCGGCGGGTGCCGTTCGCGCCTGCCCAGGCCTTGCGGCTGACAGCGCAGGGCCGCTTCAAACCCTCGGCGTCGGAAGTGGCGGCCAACCCGCGCGCGCGCAGCGCCGTGATGCGGGTGGCACAAAGGACGGCCGTGCCATGACCCGGCTGAACCTCGTCCTGCTGCTGGCGGTGCTGGCCAGCGCCCTGTATCTGGTTCATGTGCAGTACCAGTCGCGGCGCCTGTACACCGAACTCGAGCGCGCCAACGCGGAAGGCCGCCGGCTCGACACCGAGCGCGACCGGCTGCAGCTCGAGCGCCGCGCCCAGGCCACGCCGCAGCGGGTCGAGCGGCTTGCGCGCGAGCGCCTGCAGATGCGCCCGCCCACGCCGGCCATCACCCACTACGTCGCGTACAGCGACGCCCTTGCGGCGGCGGGCGCAGCCACCAACCCGGCGGTGAAGCCCCGCGAAACCAACGGGCGCCTGCCATGAGCCGCCGGGCCGCCCCAAGGCGAATCGCTCCGCAGTGCGAAGCACGAAGGAGCCTCGCATGAGCCGCCGGGCCGCCCCAAGGCGAATCGCTCATGAGGAAACGCCGGGCCGCTCCCAAGTTTCCTCACACCCCCTCGGGGGG
>CAZADK010000295.1:0-5802 GCA_964483855.1 uncultured Rhodoferax sp. | reverse complement strand
CAATGGCCGGGCCGCGCAGTTCGCGGCGCGTAACGTGCGCGGCAACCTGGCCCAGTTCGTCTGCGGCCTGGACGGTTGCGGCGCCGGCGCCATCCGGTTCGCCGCCGGCCAGGTGGTCTCGCCAAAGGCCACGCGCAGCTTCGAGGAGGTCGTGCGGCTGGCCTATGCCAACCGGATCCAGCTGTGGAGCGACGGTTTTTACCGTACGCCCAAGATCCACTACGACAAGACCACGCTGACCGGGCGGCCGTTCTACTATTTCGCGTACGGCGCGGCCTGCACCGAGGTCGCGATCGACACGCTGACCGGCGAGAGCCGGGTGCTCAAGATCGACATCCTGCACGACGTCGGCCGCTCGATCAACCCGGCCATCGACATCGGCCAGATCGAAGGCGGCTTCGTCCAGGGCATGGGCTGGTTGACGACCGAGCAACTGGTGTGGAACGACCAGGGATATCTGTCGACCCATGCGCCGAGCACCTACAAGATCCCGGCCACCGGCGACATACCCGAACACTTCAAGGTCGACCTGTGGCCGCAGGCGAACCGGGAGGACAACGTGTTCGGCTCCAAGGCGGTGGGCGAGCCGCCGTTCATGCTGGCGATCAGTGTCTATGAGGCCTTGCGCGCGGCTGTGGCGGCAGTGGACCCGCAGGCTCGCGTGCCGGTACAGATGACGGCACCGGCGACGGCCGAGAACGTATTGAACGCCTTGAACGCCTTGCCGCTGCGCGGCAGGGGCCAAGGCCCAGGGGCTGGCGCCCTACACCCCGGCCAGTGACCGCAGCCCGCTCGGATCGACCAGGTTCACGACCCGGCCCGAGCCACTGATCAGGCTGCGTTCGCGCAAGTGGCGCAACACCCGCGACAAGGTCTCGGGCGCGATGCCCAGTTGCGCGGCGATCAGCCGTTTGCGCTGCTGCAGCATCACCGCCAACGAACCCTGGGCGCTGGTCTGGGCGTGGCGCAACAACCACTCGGCGCAACGCGCCTCGGCATCCTTGGCCAGCCGGCTGACGGCCAGCTCGCTTTGTTGCCAGTGTGCGACCGCGACGTCGCGCAGCAGGTTCTGCGCCGACTCGGGCATGCTGGCCAGCCATTGGCGAAATACCGGCAAGGACAGGCGGCGCATCTTGACCGGTGTCTCGGCGATCGCGTCGACCAGGCTGCGCCGGCCCAGAATGGCAGCACTGGTCTCAAGCCAGAACGGCCCTTCCGCGGTACCCAGTAAATGGGTCAGGTCCCCACCGTCTATCAGGCCCAGCTCGACCCGTCCGTGCTCGACGAAAACCACTCCGTCGGCGGGCTCGGAACGTCGAAGCAGTATCGCGCCGGGTTCGGCTGTCGACCGTTCGGCAGGGAGATCGAGCAACTCGTTCGGCAACATGGTGTCCAATGTGCCGTGGATCGGGATTGGCAACCTTGAGCAAAATCAAACTTGGGGCGCAAACGAGGCGCTCGTGCAGGCCTTACCATCCAAGGCGGGTGGCCCCGTGCGCGCCGAGGGCAACGGGCCGTCGCTGTATTTCCGCGACCGGGACGGCAACACGATCGACCTCAAGGGAGCTGCAACACCATGAGCCTGGATACCTGGCTGATCTATCTGCTGGCCGCACTCGGCCTGTCCTTGTCGCCCGGCCCGAACGGTCTGCTGGCACTGACCCATGGAGCCATGCACGGCAGCCGCAAGACGCTCTTCACCATCTTCGGCGGCGCGTTCGGGTTCACTGTCGTGATCGCGTTGTCGATGTTCGGCATCGGCGCCCTGCTTCAGGCTTCGCAGGTCTGGCTGACGGTACTCAAGTGGGTCGGCGGGGCCTACCTGGTCTGGCTCGGCATCCAGGTATGGCGCTCGCCGCCGGTCGGCATCGGGCCGCTGGAGCCAGCGCCCAGCCGCGCGGGCTGGTCCTTGTTCCGGCAAGGCGCGTTGTCGGCGCTGACCAATCCCAAGGCGATCCTGTTCTTCGCCGCCTTCCTGCCGCAATTCATCGATCCCGCACGCAGTCTGGTGCTGCAGTTCGCGATCATGGCGGGCACCTTCGCCGGCATCGAGATCATGACCGAACTGTTCATCGCCAGCCTGTCGCAGCGCATCCGTCCCTGGCTGCAGCGCGTGGGGCGACGCTTCAACCAGGTCTGTGGCGGCATCTTCATCGCGATTGGCGCGGGGTTGTCCTTGCGCGGCTGACCCGTCCGCGCCAGCGCCCCGTCCGTCACAGCACCAGGATGGCCCGGAAATCGTTGACGTTGGTGAATGTCGGCCCGGTGAACACCAGGTCGCCCAGCGGCAGGAAGAAGCCGTAGGCATCGTTGCGCTCGAGGTAACTGGCGATCTTCATGTCCTGGCGCACCGCCCGCGCCAGCGTGTCCGGCGCGACGAAGGCGCCGGCGTTGTCCTCGACACCGTCGATGCCATCGGTATCGGCCGCCAGCGCATACACGCCCGACTGACCCTGCAAGGCCTCGGCCAGTCCCATGCAGAACTCCCCGGCCCGGCCACCGCGGCCACGCGCCACCGCCGGCGCGCGCACCGTGACCGTCGTCTCGCCGCCGCTGAGGATCACGCAGGGCCGCGCAAATGGCTGGCCCTGCCGCGCGACCGCACGTGCCAGCGCCGCGTGGACCTTGCCGACCTCGCGCGACTCACCTTCGATCGCATCGCTCAGGATGTGGGCTGCCAGGCCGGCCGCACGGGCGGCGGCGGCGGCAGCCTCCAGGCTTTGTTGCGGCGTCGCGATCAGGTGCACGGTGTGGCTGGCGAATCGCGGGTCACCCGGCTTGGGCGTTTCCAGCTCGCCCCGCTCCAAAGCCTGCGCGATCGCCAGCGGCACGTCGATGGCGTAACGCCGCAGGATGGCCAGCGCGTCGGCACAGGTGCTCGCGTCCGGCACCGTGGGCCCGCTGGCAATGACACTCGGGTCGTCGCCTGGCACGTCGCTGATGGCCAGCGTCACGACGCGCGCCGGCGCACAAGCAGCCGCCAGGCGCCCCCCCTTGACTTTCGACAGATGCTTGCGCACGCAATTGATCTCGGTGATGCTGGCGCCGCTGGCCAGCAGCGCCTGGTTGACCGCCTGTTTGCCCGCGAAATCCAGCCCATCGACTGGCAGGCTCAGCAAAGCCGAGCCGCCGCCGGAGATCAGGCACAACACCAGGTCTTCGGGCCCCAGACCCTGGGCCAGCGCCAACATGCGCTGCGCGGCCAGCTGGCCGGCCTCGTCGGGCACCGGATGGGACGCCTCGACCACCTCGATGCGTTGCGCCAGGCCGGCGGGACGGGGTGGAATGTGGTGGTAACGGGTCACGACCAGGCCCGACAGCGGCGCGTCGGCCGGCCAGGCAGCCTCGACCGCCTGCGCCATCGCCGCACCCGCCTTGCCGGCACCGAGCACCAGCGTGCGCCCAGCTCCGCCCGGCGGTGGGGGCAGGCCTGCTGCCGTGACGCGCGCGGGCAAGGCCCGCTCCACGGCAGCACGATACAGGTGATCGAGAAACGCACGCGCCTGGGCGGCGTTTTGCACGGTGGTACGAGCTGGGGGTTGTGGCTGCGCGGTCATGGCCCGATTGTGCCCAACCCGTGCGCCGCCAGACGGCGCACACCCGCTGGCCTTCGACGATGAAAACCCGGTTGATCCGCAACGCCGCGGGTGTCGCCACCCCGCAACGCCGCGGGTGTCGCCACCTGCGATGCAGCAGAACGCGCAAGTGTTCTCATGGTTGCGCGACCCCCAGCTATGCACCATCGCTGTGGAGCCGTTGCTGGAACGCCACAATCGCCTGTCGATGGCGCCGGCGATGGGACAATGACCATCCGTGGCCGTGACAGACTGCGCCAGCTTGTTTTGACGAAAGCTCACCTCATGCAGAACCTCCGCCTGGCTCATTCAGCCTTCCTGTCGTCGCACCCGATGTCCGCGCCATGAGCTGGTTGTCGTCGTTATGGCCCTGGGGCCGGCAACCCGCGCAGCAGACCGATGCGGTGACGGTCGTTGCGACACCGGTACGCGTCGAGCCGGTTGAAGACCCGGCGCCGCCGCCAGCCGACGCGCGCCCGGTGCTGCCCTGGTTGCTCGGATGCGCAGAGCTGACCGACACACCGATCACGCCGACGGAGCGCAATGCACTGGACGCCGTGGCCAAAGTGCTGGCGCAACCGGACATTGCCGACAACCTTTTGCCGCGTGCGGCGGCGCTGATTCCACAATTGATCGCGCTGGTGCGCCAGACCGATCTGCCCACGCCGGCGATCGCCGAGCGCATCGGCAAGGATGCAGTGCTGGCAGCCGAGGTGATGCGCCTGGCCAGCAGCTCGTATTACCGGGTGCAGGGCGATGTCACGAATTTGGAGCAGGCGATCGCGCTGATCGGACTGCAGGGTCTGCAGACGGTCATCGCCCGGGTGTTGCTCAAGCCGATCTACCGTTCGCCGCCGGGGCCGCTGAGCGGGCGCGCCGGCGCGCGCATGTGGGACCATTCCGAAGCCCTGGCGCGCCATACCGCCATCCTGTGCGACCCGGCAGGCCAGCCGATGTTCGACGGCTACCTGGCCGGCATGCTGCACGATACCGGCTGGACCGTCGCGTTCAGCGTCATCGACCGTGCCGGCCTGCACCTGCCGGTGCCGCCATCGCTGGCTTTCGGCGCGGCACTCGGCGAGCAGACGCACCGGCTGTTCGGGCTGGCGGCGCAACGCTGGGAGATCACCCCCGGATTTGCCGCACTGGCGCAGGATGCCCGGCGCAACGGCATGGTCGCTGCAACGCATCCCCTGGCGCGCGTGCTGCAGCAGGCGCAGCAGGCGGCGCTGGACGAACTGGCGCCCGGCGGCTGAACCGCGGCGCCGCGGCCTTCCGGCAGGCCAGGCAGCAGGCCAGGCAGCATACGCCCGCGCCGCAGCGCGCGGCGTGATCTCGCACGGGTCGATGCCAAGCCGACGGCGCGCGCCGGACTATTCGATCTTCGCGCCCGCGCTGAACCAGCGCCCGATCACGGCGCGCTCGACCTCCGTGATGCCGGTGGAGTTGTTCATCGGCATGACCCGGGTCAGCACTGCCTGCTGGTAGACCGCCTGGCCGTGCTGCTTGAGCAGGGCCGGCGAATCGAGTCGCACGTTCTTCATCTGGACCTGGGCACCATGGCACATGGCGCAGCGTTGCTCGACCACGGCCAGCACCTCGGCGACCGTGGGCACGGGCTGTGCACCCGACGCGGCAGCCGCCGCAGGCCGCGGGGCAGGCCGCAGCCAGGCCACGGTGGCGACGATGACCAGCACACCCACCAGCGCATACGGCCATGGGTGGCGGTTGCGGCCGAGCTTGTAGCCGTGGCGCATCACGAAGAACTGCCGGATCGCGGCGCCAGCGAACATCATCAGGATCAGCACCAGCCAGTTCCGCGGATGGCTGTAGGTGAAGCTGTAATGGTTGCTCAGCATCGCGAACAGCACCGGCAGCGTGAAGTAGGTGTTGTGCACGCTGCGCTGCTTGGCACGCTGGCCGTGGATCGGATCGACTGGGCGGCCTTCGCGCAAATCCTTCACGGTCGTGCGTTGGCCCGGGATGATCCAGAAGAACACGTTGGCACTCATCGCGGTGGCGAGCATCGCGCCCACGATCAAAAAGGCGGCGCGGCCCGCGAACCATTGGCAGGCCAGCCAGGAGGCCAGGCACACGACCAGGAGCACCAGCGCACCGACGATGGCGTCGCCCTGCTTGCGCCGGCCGAAGGCCTGGCAGATCAGGTCGTAGACCACCCAGAACACCACCAGGAACGACACCGCAACGCCGATCGCGGCACCGGAGG
>CAZADK010000294.1:0-5814 GCA_964483855.1 uncultured Rhodoferax sp. | reverse complement strand
GTAAGTGGCGTAAGTGGCGTAAGTGGCGTAAGTGGCGTAAGTGGCGTAAGTGGCGCAAGTGGCGCAAGTGGCGTAAGTGGCGTAAGTGGCGCAAGTCGTGCCAGTGACCGGTTGACCCAAGCCGGTGTCAGATCCGGTACACCCGCCGCGCGCTGCCCGCCAGCACCCACTGGCGCTCTGTCGCGGTCAACGGCGCGGCGAGCCGTTTGAACGCTTTCCACAACGCCGTGTAAGTGCATCCGCTGCGATCGACCGGAAAGTTGCTCTCGAACATGCACCGGCGCGGCCCGAACACATCCAGGCAGACATCCCAGTACGGTTGCCACGCCGAGGCCAGCATCCGCGAGCCCGGGGGCTGGGGCAACTTGCGCCATTCGAAGCCGGCCAGGGGCATCGCCAGCCCGCCGAACTTGAGGTGGATGTTGTCCTGGCCACGCAGCAACTGCAGGGCGTCGCGCCAACGTGCGAACACCTCGGCGCGTTGGCCCGCATAAGGACCCAGACCCAACGGCCCGCCGGCGTGATCGACCACGATGGTCAGGTCGGGACAGGCGCTGGCCAGCACCAGCACGTCATCGAGCTGGTGAAAATACAACCACACGTCCAGCGACAGACCACGCTTGGCCAGACGTCGCGCTCCGGCCTGCACTGCCGGCTCGCGCAACATGCCTGGGCGGGTGGTGTAGGCGCAGTGAATCGCCGGGTCGGCGTCATGCGCCGTGCTGTAGCGAATCCCGCGCAGGCGGCCACCGCCGGCAAGTTCATGGGCGTCGAGCACCTCGTCGACGGCATCGGCCAGCGACAGATCCGCATAGGCCACGATACCGGCGGCCATGGCAGGCCCGCCCGCATCGTGTGCGGCCTGCGCAAGTCTGGCCACATACGTTGTTTCGCCAACCGGCCGCAGATGCACGGGCCCGCTGTCCAGATACTGCGACAGGCATTCGACATAGACCGATGCAACCAGGCGATGGCCGCCTGCACGCACTTCTGCCCGGAACTGCTCCGGCAGGTAGGTATGTCCGCCCCGGTTCCACAGGTGATGGTGCGGATCCACGATCGCCGCGTCGGCGTCCAACGCCCGCTCATGACACAAAACCAACCACTGCTCCCAGCGTCGCAGTCGCTGTGCGGCATCGGGTGAAGCGGCGCTCACAGAGGACCCACGGAGGCATACACCATGGAGTTGGCTTTCACACGGCAAGCGCTGCCCACAATTGCCAGTTCTCGCCGCCAGTGCGGTGTCGCAGGTGCCACGGCCCTGCCATTCATAACGTGCGTCCGCCGTCCACCGACAAGGTCTGGCCATAGATATAACTGGCCATGGGCGAGGCCAGGAACAGGCAGACGTCGGCCATCTCCTGGGGCGTGCCGAGCCGCCCTGCAGGAATGCCTGCGAGCCGCTCCTGCAGGCGCTCGTCGTTGCCGATCGTGACCTTGGTCAGCTTCGTGTCGACCAGGCCCGGCGCCACGCCATTGACCCGGATACCCTTGCGTGCCCAGGCCTGCGCCAATGTCGCGGTGAGATGGATGGCACCAGCCTTGGACGCCGCGTAGGCCGGGTTGCCGCGGGTGGCGCGCAGGCCACCGACCGAGGAGATCGTGATCACCGAGCCCTGGCGCGCGGCCAGCGCATCGCGGAACCGGAGCGCGCATGCCATCAGGCTGTTCAGGTTCACGTCGATGATGCGCTGGAAGGTCTCCATCTCGAACTCCTTGCGGCCATAGGCCACCGTGCCCTGGCACAGCACCAGCACGTCCAGTGGATCGGGCGCGGGCGCCGCCGCAACGGCGGCGAAGTCGGCCACGTCGACCTGTGCGTAACCCAGCCCCTCGAGATCGGACCCTTGCTCAGCGTGGTAGTCGCCGGCCGCTGCGCGGGTGCCCCAGACATGCACGGTGGCGCCATGGCGCCGAAAACCCTGCGCGATGCCGTTGCCGATCCCGCTGGAGCCGCCGACCACCAGCACGGTCTTGCCGCCAAAATCCAGCGGGTTGGGAACTGCGTTGCGGCTCATGTCAAACCGGGCAATCGGGGTCGAACGCCGGCTGACGCTTTTCCTCGTAAGCCTTGAGGCCTTCGACCACGTCGGGGCCCGAGAAACCGAGAATCTCCAGGGCCAGCGAATTCTCGAAGATGGGCCAGGCCATGGTCAGCCAGTTGTTCATCGACAGCTTGGTCCAGCGAATGGCCGAGGGCGAGGCCTTGGTCAGGTTCACCGCCACCTGCAACGCGGTCTCTTGCAGCTTGTCGTCATCGACCACCCGGGAGATCAATCCGATGCGTTCGGCTTCCTCGGCGTACAGATGCTCGCCGCTCATCAGGTAATACTTGGCCTTGGACATGCCGCACAACAAGGGCCAGATGATGGCCGCATGGTCGCCGGCAGCCACGCCCAGGCGCACATGGCCATCGACGATCTTGGCCGAACGGCCCGCGATGGTGATGTCCGACAACATGGCCACGGCCAGTCCTCCACCCGCCGCCGCGCCGTTGATCGCCGAGACCAGCGGCTTGGAGAAGTGGATCAGGTTCTTCACCAGGTTGCGACCATCCTTCCACATCCGGGCGCGCCACTCGAACTCGTTGACCAGTTTCTGCTCCAGTTCGAAGTCGCCTCCGGCGGAGAACGCGCGTCCGGCTCCGGTGAGGATCACGGCGCTGACGGAGGGATCGTCCTCGATGTGTTGCCAGATGGTGGCCATCGCATGGTGGAATTCGAAATCCATGGCATTCATCTTGCCGCGCGACATGGTGATGCGCAGAACCCTGTCGGCGGGACGATCGAGCCGCAGCGACTCGTAGGCGGGATAGACGTAACTCATTGGGGGCTTTCAGACAGAACCAGCTCGAAAATTCTACGCGCCCGCTGCGCTCCTTGCAGTCACCCGCGGCTCAGTCGAGCCCTGCCATCACGATCGAAAATAGCGATCCGTTTGCGCAGCCGCTTATGCGCGGCTATATCCCCCTGCCCCACACACCTGGCACACCATGAACCTCGGACTCACCGCCACCCGGATCGCGCAAAGAGCCCCCCAGAGCCTGGCCCTGTTCGACGGCGAACGCAGCATGGACTACGCCACGCTGGATACACGCAGCAACCGCCTGGCGCACGTGCTGCGCGGCCTGCACGCATTCGCAAAGGCTGATCGCGTGGCGCTGCTGGTGCACAACCGGATGGAGGTGGTCGAAGTGCTGCTGGGCACGGCCAAGGGGGCCATGGTCTACGTCGGCCTGAACTTCCGCATGACCGAGGCCGAACTGACCGCGGTGCTGTCCAACGCGCAGCCGCGCATGCTGATCACCGAACCCGAATTCGAGGCCATGGCATCGCGGCTTGCCGCCGCGCGTGGCATTCCGATGCTGGTGCTCGATGCCGGCGGCAGTTACGAAGCCGCGCTGGCCGGCGCCAGCGCGGCCTTCCCGCACTGGGCGCACACCGTGCTTGCAGCGGACCACTTCGCCATCGTCTACACCAGCGGCACGACCGGCCTGCCCAAGGGCATCCTGTTCGACCATGCCGCGGCGCTGCAACACGGCACGGTCGCCTGCCTCGAATATGCGATCGACGAGCACACGCGTTACCTGATCCAGATTCCGCACAACTCCTGCGTCAACATCACCATGGTGCCGGCGTTGATGGCCGGCGCGGCAGTGGGTTTTGCGGAGAGTCGCGGCTTCAGCGGACCCACCCTGTGCGAGACCGTCGAGCGGCACCGCGTGACGCACACGTTTCTCGTGCCGACGATGCTGGCCACTTTGCTCGAACAGGACCCTGGCGACTTTCCGCGCCGCCTGTCCTCGATCACCACCCTGGGGTATGGATCGTCGCCCATGCCGGCCGAGCGGCTACGCACGCTGATCGCGCAATATGGCCCGATCTTCATCCAGCTCTACGGCATGGCCGAGATCGCGTCCATCGGCACCTTGCTGCGCAAGCAAGACCATGTGCTTGCACTGGCCGACAAGCCGCAATTGCTGGCCTCGTGCGGGCGGCCTTCCTACGCCACCACGGTTCGACTGGTCGGGCCCGATGGCGCGGATGTTCCTGCCGGCGAAACAGGCGAGATCATTTTTGGCGGGCCGCACACCATGCTCGGCTACTTCCGCGAACCCGACCGCACCAGCAAGGCGCTCATCGGTGGCTGGCTGCACTCGGGCGATGTCGGCCGTATCGATGACGAAGGGTACTTCTACATCGTCGACCGCATCAAGGACCTGATCATCCGCGGCGGCTACAACCTGGCGCCGAGTGAGGTTGAGAAGGTGCTCTACACCCACCCGGCGGTGCTCGACGCAGCCGTGGTCGGCATCCCGGACGAAAAATGGGGCGAGGCGGTGTTGGCGGTCGTGGCGCTCAAGCCGGGCCAGGGTGCGTCGCCCGATGAATTGCTGCAGGTCTGTCGCGCATCCAGCCTGTCGTCGATCAAGCAGCCTGAACGCGTCGAGATCGTCGAGAGCATGCCGCGTAACACCATCGGCAAGATCGACAAGAAGGCGGTCCGGGAGCGCTACTGGGAGGGCCGGCGCAAGGTCTGAGCTTCTCCGCCCGGCAAGCGCGGCAGGCCTTTTTTCAGCGCCGGCGGCCCAGTACCACACGCGGCACCGACACCTTCACGATCGTCGGCGACCGCACCACGAACCAACTTGTGGTGCTGCACACCTCCGACTACTGACGCCGCAGCAGCAAAGACGCAGCCTGCGATGCCGGCATGCCGACCTGCACGCCTGCCGCACGCGCCAGCGCATTGGCAGCGCTGATGGTGCCCTCGCGGTAACTGCTCAGGCCATCGCCCATGCGCGCCGTGCGTGCGTCCACAGTGGCCCCGGCCAGCCCTTCGGCCTCTACCATTGCCAACCCGGCCACACCGGCATCTTCCCGGCCCTTGCCGCCATCGGAGCAGATAAAGCCAAAGGGGCGCACTTTCAGAAGGTAGGGCACGGCGCTGCGGCCGGTGTGGCCCGCCGTGACCAGCACGTTGCGCACATCCTCGGGCAGGCCGAAAGCGATCGAATCGGTACAAACCACCTGACGCCCGTCCGCCCCGGTTTCCATCACGGTGCGGTTGGTCACGTCGGCCGCCGTGGGCTCCCGCGGATCCGACTCCAGCATCTGGCGTGCTGCCTCCCGGACCGACATGCCCGGTGCGACACCGCAATCCATGGCGGGTCGGTTCGCCATGCTGATCACGCCCTGCGTGTAGAGATCGACGCCATCGCCCAGACGCACCGTCATCACGTCGGCGACGGCGGCCGGAATGTTCAGCGCCTCCAGGTACCACAGACCTGCCACCGAGGCACCGGCCGGCCCGATACCGCAGTCGATGCCGATGGCACCGCGCGGTCGCTGCTCGGCGATGAAGCGCGCCGGCAACACACCGCAGTACGAGGCGTTGATGGCGATGTCGCGGTCGCGGTTGTCTGGTACCACGTCGTATGCCGAGTCCATGGCCACGATGCGGCCGCGCGCACCGGCGTGCAGTTCGGTCTGCGCGCCCATGGTCAGAGCAGGGTCTCGCCACCATCTGGCACGGTCATCGTGCCAGTCATGAAGGCGGACTCGTCAGAGAACAGGAAACACACCGGAGCCGCGATGTCGTCCGGCTCACCCACACGCTGCAGCATGTTCATCGCCGCCGCCTGCGCGACACCGGTATCCAGGTTGCCGCCACCGCGCTGCTTCCACAGGGGTTCGGTCATGCCGCTGCGGATGCGGCCCGGAGCCACCACGTTGACACGCACCAGCGGAGCCGCTTCGCGCGCCAGCTGGCGCGTGAAGCCGGCAATCGCGCTCTTGGCAGCGCCATACGGTG
>CAZADK010000293.1:0-5820 GCA_964483855.1 uncultured Rhodoferax sp. | reverse complement strand
CGTCAAGGGACCGACGGTAGAAATCGGCGTAAGAGGCCATGGCACTTGCTCCTTGCATGTTGGTGTGATCGACATGTTCCATTGTGGCGAAGCATCTTGCAACAGCCTGACGCAGCGCGCAATGACCAAGCGCCTATTGCAGCTACGCTCGGCGCCAGGGGGGAAGCGACGCTGCCCGGCGGCGCCCGGTTCAAGCGGGCGGCAGCAGCCGGATCAAGCGTCCATTGGACGAATCGGTCAGCACATACAGCAACCCGTCCGGGCCCTGGCGCACGTCGCGGATGCGTTCTCCCAGTTCGGCCAGCAGCCGGCTCTCGCGCACAATGCGTGCGCCGTCGCCATCGGCCTGCCATTCGATGCGTACCAGATGCCGGCCGGCGAGTGCGCCAATGAACAAGTTACCCTGCCAGGCCGGCCCGTAACGGTCGCTGGACAGGAAGGCCATCCCCGAGGGCGCGATCGACGGCACCCAGTAGTGAACCGGCTGCTCCAGGCCGTCCTTGCGGCTGAGGCCGGCGCCGATCTGGCCACCGCCGTAGTTCACGCCATAGGTGATGATCGGCCAGCCGTAGTTGCGCCCACGCAACGGGATGTTGATCTCATCGCCGCCCTGCGGGCCGTGTTCGTGCACCCACAGGCGGCCATCGGGGCCCAGCGCCGCACCTTGCAGGTTGCGATGGCCATAACTCCAGATCTCGGGCAGGCCGCGTCCGGCGCCGGCAAACGGGTTGTCCTTCGGCACGCCACCCTGCTTGTCGATACGCACCACCTTGCCGTGGTGGTTGTCCAGGGTCTGCGCGTCGGCCATGCGGCTGAACCGGTCCCCCAGCGTCAGGAACAGGTGGCCATCGGCCTTGCCGTCCTGCCGGCTTTCGACGATGCGGCAACCGAAATGCGCGCCGCTGGCGAATTTGGGTTTCTGGCTGAAAATCACCCGCACGTCCTCGAGCCGGTCCAATCCCGTGGACAGGCGCGCCCGGGCCAACGCCGTGCTGTTGCCATTGCCGCTTTCCGCGGCCTGCGCGAAGCAGAAATAAATCGTCCGGTTACTGGCGAAATCGCTGTCCACGATCAGGTCGAGCAAGCCGCCCTGGCCCTGGGCCACGATCTCCGGCAAGCCCGATACCGGTGGTCGCAAGCGGCCATCGGCGTCCACGACGCGCAGCCGCCCGGGGCGTTCCGTGACGAGCATGCGGCCGTCCGGCATGAAGGCCAGCGCCCAGGGGTGGTCGAGTCCCGCGGTGATCATCTGCGGCCGCAGCGCCTGTGCCTGCGCCTGCGCCAGCGGCCAAGCCAGCACAGCGGCGAGCCAGCACGACCAGGCCCGCCACATCAGCCATCGCATGGCCCGAAAACCAGCGTGACCACGATCTCCGAACCCGACACCGGCACGCATGTCAGGCTCCCGTGCGCACGACAACGCGCCCGCGTACCTTGCCGTCGAGCAGCGACTGCGCCTTGCCGATCACGTCGGGCAAGGCAATCTCGTCCATCATCGTCTCCAGCAAAGCCGGATCGAGGTCGCGCGCCAGCCGCTCCCAGGCGCGCTGGCGCCGCGACTGTGGCGCCATCACCGAGTCGATGCCAGCCAGCGTGACGCCGCGCAGGATGAACGGCATCACGGTGGTCGGCAGATCCGTGCCCTGGGCCAGGCCGCAGGCGGTCACGACGCCACCGTACCGAGTCTGCGCAATCGCGTTGGCCAGTGTGTGGGACCCGACCGCATCAACCACGCCGGCCCAGCGTTCCTTCTGGAACGGCTTGCCCGGCGCCGACAGACTGTCGCGCGGCAGCACCGACGCAGCCCCCAGGTGTTTCAGGTAGGCCTCCTCGGACGCCTTGCCGGTGGCGGCGACCACCGAGTAACCCAGTCGACCCAACAACGCAACTGCGACGCTGCCCACGCCGCCAGTGGCGCCGGTGACCAGCACCTCGCCCGAACCCGGCGCGATGCCATGGTCTTCCAGCGCCAGCACGCACAACATCGCGGTGTAACCGGCAGTGCCGATGGCCATCGCCTGGCGCGCGGTGAAAACATCCGGCAGGCGCACCAGCCAGTCGCCGTTGAGTCGCGCCTTTTCGGCCAGGCAACCCCAGTGTGTTTCACCAACGCCCCAGCCGTTGTGCACGACACGGTCGCCGGCTTTCCAGGCTGGATGGCTCGATTCGATCACCGTACCGGCACCGTCGATGCCGGCCACCATGGGCCAGTGCCGCACCATCGGTGAACGATTGGTAATGGCCAGCGCGTCCTTGTAATTGAGCGTCGAATACTCGACCCGCACCATGACGTCGCCCGCCGGCAGCAGCGCCTCGTCCAGTTCGGTCAGTCGCGCGGCGAAGTCGTCGGATCTGGTCAGTTGAATGGCATTGAACATGGCGTATTCCGGTAGGGCCGCAAGGGCCGCCAGGCCAAGGCAACCCGGCGGTGGATGGCCATGGCCGTGGCGACCTCGTGTGAAGATGGTAGCCCAATCACCTTCGGCGCACCTGTTTCAAGGCGGTGGGAGACGCCAATGTCGCAGTTGCCGTCACCCGTCGCGGCCGGGCGCCGCTGTCTCCCCTGAACCACAAATCCAATGAAATCAAATACTTGGATTCGATTTTGGCGATGATGGCTTGACGCTGTATGGCGCAGGCGTTACCCTGCGCCCATGCGTGTATCTGCTCCCCTGGTTGCCTTGGCAACCGCCCTCCTGCTGGCGGGCGGCGCCCATGCGAGTCCCGCCGCGGGCAACACCGACGATCTGGAAAAACTGCTGACCGAACGAGGCTTGTTGCGCCAGATTTCCCAGGCCGGCCAAACGGCGCGGGATAAGGCATCGGATCTGGTGATCAGCGCCATGGGGTTCCTGGGCGTGCCATACAGGTTAGGCGGCAGTTCGCTGGAGACCGGGTTCGATTGCAGTGGTTTCGTGCGTGCGATGTACCACGAGACAATCGGACTCATGCTGCCGCGGACCGCCGACCAACAGGCCGCAGCCACGCAGGAAATCGACCGCAGCGATCTCAAGCCGGGCGACCTGGTGTTCTTCAATACCTTGCGCCGTGCGTTCAGTCATGTCGGCATCTACGTCGGCGACAACAAGTTCATCCACTCGCCCAAGCCCGGTGCCCAGGTCCGGGTCGAGGACATGCGTGTCGGCTACTGGAGCGCCCGCTTCAACGGCGCACGCCGGGTCGAACCCCTGGCCATCCGGTTCTGATCCGGCCCGCCGAGCCCGCCGGCGTGCACATGCCACCCGTCAGCGCCCGGCCTTGAGGCGCTTGCCGCGGATCAGGCGCGCCGCCCGAACCACCCCGGTGACAGCTCGCACAACGACATCCGGCCTGTCCATGTGCACGTTGTGGCCGGCCTGACCGACCACCTTGATGCGTCCGAGTGCGGACATGCCGGCCATCTTGCGCTGGCTGGCCAGCCAGACTTTGCCCAAGGCGGCGGGCCAGCGGCTGGTGGCATTGCTCTGGGTCAGGACAATCAACGGCACATCGGGGAAGGTGCCGGCACGACGCGCCTGTTTCAACGTCAGCGGCGCCGCCACTACCTCCGCGCGCGGCACCGGTGGCAACATGTTCAGGAATGCCTCCGGCGGCTCGTACAGCAGCCGGTTCACGCCGATCTGGCGGCAACGCTGGGTGAATTCCTCGTGCCGCGCATCCACCAGCACCACGCCGGCGACCTCTTCGGGCCAGGTCTTGGCAAACAGCTTGACCATCGTTCCGCCCAGGGAGTGCCCGACCAGCACATAAGGCGGCACCAGACCCTCGGTGCGCAACATGTTGCGCAGCTCCAGCACGATCTGCAAGCCGTCGCGTGGCAGATCGGACACTTCGCTCTGGCCATATCCGGCGCGATCGTAGGCCACGGCCCGGGTCAACTCGGATACCCGGTTGAACACCGGCGCCCAATTGCGCTTGCCCTGACCGATGCCCGACTCGAACACGACGGTCGGAGTGCCGATACCAGCCACGACCAGGGAGCGGATACCGAAAGCAGTGGCGCTGAAATGCGCATGCGGCAACTTGGCTTCGGGAGCTGCCTTGCGCCGGAACATTTGCAACAACGAAGGCAGGCCGCGCAAAACGCCCAGCGCACCGGTCGTCGGCCCCTTGCCGGCCTTGCTGGCCTTGCCAACCTTGCTGGCTTTGACGCCCTTGCTGGGCTTGCTCGCCTTGCCGGCGTCGCCGGTCACGTCAGGAAGTCGACGGCGTGCAGCGTGTCGTGGTTTGCCAGGGAAGTTGCCCGCCCCAGGGCGGTCACCGTGTTCGTTGTCCACCATACTCCTTCCTGTTGCAGCCCGCATTCTCGCGCCTTGTCTTCCAGCACACCAGGCACGAGCCGGTTACACCACGCCCTCGGCGAGGCGCAGCCCGCGCTCGATGGCAGACCAGCCCCACGGCGGACACTCAGCGCCGGGCCGGCGGCAGGTCGGTGCAACTGCCGTGCGCCACCTCCGCCGCCAACCCGATACTTTCGCCCAGTGTCGGATGCGGATGGATGGTCTTGCCGATGTCCACCGCATCGGCACCCATCTCGATCGCCAATACGATCTCACCGATCATGTCGCCGGCATGTGTGCCGACGATGCCGCCGCCCAGAATCTTGCCATGGCCATGGGCATCGGGCGAGTCGTCGAACAGCAACTTCGTGAATCCTTCGTCGCGTCCGTTGGCAATGGCCCGGCCGGACGCCGACCACGGGAACAGGCCCTTCCTGACCTTGATACCTTGCGCCTTGGCCTGGTCTTCGGTCAGGCCGGCCCAGGCCACTTCAGGATCGGTGTAGGCAACGCTGGGCACGGCGCGCGCGTTGAACGCCGCACTGGCGAGTTCCTTGTTGGCTTGTTGTTCACCGGCGATGACCTCGGCCGCCACGTGTGCCTCATGGACTGCCTTGTGCGCCAGCATGGGTTGGCCGACGATGTCGCCAATGGCGAAGATGTGGGGCACATTGGTGCGCATCTGCACGTCGACGGTGATGAAGCCCCGGTCGGATACCGCCACACCGGCCTTGTCGGCGGCGATCTTCCTGCCGTTGGGCGAACGTCCGACGGCCTGCAACACCAGGTCGTAGACCTGGGGTTCCGGCGCCTTGCCGCCCTCCTGGGCCGCGGCGAATGTCACCTCGATGCCTGCGGGCGTGGCCTTGGCCGACACCGTCTTGGTGTTGAGCATGATGTTGTCGAAACGCGGCGCGTTCATCTTCTGCCAGACCTTGACCAGGTCGCGGTCCGCGCCCTGCATCAGGCCGTCGAGCATCTCGACCACGTCCAGGCGGGCACCGAGCGTGCTGTAGACGGTGCCCATCTCCAGTCCGATGATGCCGCCGCCCAGGATCAACATGCGCTTGGGTACCTCGCGCAGTGCCAGCGCACCGGTGGAGTCGACGACACGCGGATCCTCGGGCATGAACGGCAGGCGCACGGCCTGCGAGCCCGCGGCGATGATGCAGTGGCGAAACCCGATGGTCCGGGTCGTGCCGGTCTTTTCCTGGCCGTCGCCGGTGGTTTCCTCGACCACGACATGGTGCGGGTCGACGAAGGCGCCATAACCGCGCACCGTCGTGACCTTGCGCATCTTGGCCATCGCCGCCAGACCGCCGGTGAGTTTGCCCACGACCTTGTCCTTGTGTGCCCGCAACTTGTCAATGTCGATCAACGGATCGGGGTAGTGAATGCCCAGGTCGGTGAAATGGCGCACTTCGTCCATCACCGCTGCCACGTGCAACAAGGCCTTGGACGGGATGCAGCCGACATTCAGGCACACGCCGCCGATCTGGGACTCAAGGTGGTGTTGGTCGAGCGGTACGCGTCGCTCGGC
>CAZADK010000292.1:0-5824 GCA_964483855.1 uncultured Rhodoferax sp. | reverse complement strand
GCGTCTCTGGCGCGGTGTCACTGCCAGCCCCACCGCGCCAGAGACGCCGTGCGCGTGCGGGCGCCGGCAAACGGCCACTTCGGCATGGGGCGACCGTTGTCCTGTGCCTCCTGTTGCGTACGCTGCAGCGCGCAATCGAGTTCCGCCATCAGCCGCGGGTCGGCCACGGCGGCCGCCCAGGTACGCTCGTCTGCGGCGCGCTCCAGCGCCGCTTCTCGGCGGGTTTGCAGGCGGGCCTGCCATTGCATGGGCCAGTCGCGGATCGCGTCGGAAAACACTGCCAGCAGCACGAACACGATCGCCCACAGCGCGATCCATGCCGCCAACAGATGACCGTCGGCCCAGGCGCTGACGACCTGTTCGGCGACCACGATCACGGCCGCCAGGCCACCGGCCACCAGCACACTGGCCATGCCGGCAGCGCTGCACAAACGCGAGACCGCATTCTGCACGCGCTCCAGAGCACCGGCGAGACGGACGGCGCCTCCATGGACGCGCGGAAATTCGGGTTGAATAAAACGGGTCATGATGATGGACTTTCCTTGTGGCAACAAGCATGTGCCGCTTGTCGGAATACTAGGGTTAATACTAGTACGGTTCAACTTTATATTTGTGATAGAAGTCATTCATGAAAATGATGAATAGACGCTGATGGCACCGGGAAGCAGCCTCAATTTCCGGACTCTGGACCTCAACCTGTTGCGAGTCTTCGATGCGGTCATGGCCGAACGCAGCCTGACGCGGGCTGCGCGCACGCTGTCGCTCACGCAGCCAGCGGTCAGCAATGCGCTGCGCCGCCTGCGCCTGGCGCTGGGTGACGAGCTGGTGCGGCGCAGCGGCCAGGGTGTGGCGCCGACGGCGCGGGCCATGAGCTTGTGGCCTGCGGTGCGCGATGCCTTGCGGCAACTGCAGCAATCGCTGGCGCCCGATGACTTCGTGCCGGCCGAAGCCGACAACAACTTCGTCTTGGCGATGGCCGACGCGACCGCCGCCGAGTTGGTGCCGCAACTGGTGGGCACGATTGAAACCGAAGCGCCGGGCGCGTCCTTGCGTGTGGTGCCATTGGCCACGCGGGATCCGCGCAAGCTGCTGGACGAGGAGGCGATCGATCTGGCGATCGGTTATTTCCCGGCGGTGTTGTCCGACCTGGGCGCCCGCGCGCAGGTCGGCAAGGCAGTGTCGTTTCTGCACCAACGCGTCTACTCCACCGACTATGTCTGCGTCATGCGTGCCGGCCACCCCCTGGCCAGCGGCCCCCTGACGCTGAACCGTTTTTGCGGCGCGCGCCATCTGCTGGTGAGTTTCAGCGGCAAGCCATTCGGCTTTATCGACGAGGCGTTGCAGGTGCGCGGCCGTTCCCGGCGCATCGTGCTGACAGTGAACCAGTTCTTCACCGCAGCGCGGGTGGTTGCCGAATGCGACCTGCTGTCCGTATTGCCGCGCCATTTCCTGGAACTGGCCGACGAGCAGCAGCAGTTGGTGGCGCGCCCCTTGCCGCTGCAAGTGCCGCCGGTGCACATCGATGCGTTGTGGCACAACCGGCAGGACACCGGCAGCGCGCACCGCTGGTTGCGCGATGCGGTGATGCGTGCGGTGCCGCCGCGGATCGGGGCGATGGCGACATGAACATCCAGTTGCTGTCGGACCTGCATCTCGAGGTCCATCCCCACTTCATCCCACGGCCGGCCGCAGGTGCTGACCTGCTGGTATTGGCCGGCGACATCGGTTCTTACCAGCACGGCTCGCTGCTGGCCGATGCGGACTTCGGGCTGGCGCGATTCTCGCCACTGCAGGGTTGGCCGACGCCGGTGTTGTTCCTGCCGGGCAACCATGAATACGACGGTCTGGATTTCGACGCCGCCCATGCCCGGCTGCGCGAAACCTGCGAACGGCTGGGCATGGTGTGGCTCGAGCGCGAGGCGGTTCAGCTGGCTGGCGTGCGTTTCGTCGGAACCACCTTGTGGACCGATTTCGACGCTTTGTCACCGGGGCCACGCGATCCGGGTGCGACGCTGGCGCAGCAGCTGCGTGCGCGCGACAAGGCGTTCAGGGCGGCCAATTTCTACCTGCGCAAAAATAGTTGCCTGCGTGGCGCAACGCCCATGCTGGCGCCCGAGTTGCGCGAACAAGGCCTGCTGTGCCAGCAATGGTTGCGCGACGAGTTGGCCCGGCCGCACGACGGCCCGACCGTTGTCGTGACTCACTTCGCGCCCAGCCTGCGCAGTGCCGATCCGCGTTACGGGTTGACGCCGGGTACGGCGGGTTTCTGCAATGCGCTCGACGCATTGCTGCTGCAAGCCGACCTGTGGCTGCACGGCCACCTGCACGCTCCCAGCGACTACGTGCACAACGGCTGCCGGGTCGTGGCCAACCCCTTGGGTTATGCGCGCAAGAACGAACAGTCGGCGTTTCAGGCTGCCGGGTGTATCGTGCTCGATACTCGGCCGCGCGCCCAGAAACCGATGCTTGATGTGTGTCAAGATCGCGTCGCCGGCGCAGCATAGACTGGCATCATCCAACGAGAGGAACACGCACATGAAAATCCTGCTTGCTGTCGACGGCAGCGCCTATACCAAAAAGATGCTGGCGTATCTCGTGACGCACAACGAAACCTTTGGCGCGGGCAACAGCTTCACATTACTCACCGTCCAGCCGGCCATCCCGCCGCGCGCGCGCTCGGCGCTGGGCAAGGAGATGATCGACCAATACCAGCTCGACGAGGCCGAGCGGGTGTTGTCGCCGGTCACGAAGTTCCTGGTCCGCCATGACATCGATGCAAAAACCGCGTGGAAGGTCGGTCACGCCGGCGAACACATTGCCAAATTCGCCGACGCCGGCAAGTTCGACCTCCTGGTGATGGGTTCCCACGGCCACGGCGCGCTGGGCAACCTCGTCATGGGTTCGGTTGCCACCAAGGTGCTTGCGCATTGCAGCGTGCCGGTCCTGCTGGTCCGCTGAGCACACCGGATGACCGTTGGGGTGGCGGGCGCGAGCGCCTGCCGCAGAGCCGCTGCAGATCAGTGCACCGATCGCGCCGCAGGGTTGTCCACCTGTGACCGGGCATTGAGTCCGTCGAAGCAAGTGCCCATCACCAGATCGATGATCTCGTCGTCCTGGTATTGACCACCCATCTTCAGGAACTCGAGCACCGGATCACAGGCCCGCGCATACAGCGTGTACAACACCGCGATGGCCGGCAGCCGGTCACTGATGGACCCACCGGCCTGAGCCGCTTCGATCCAGGCGCCCAGGCGGTCGCTGACTTCGATCAGCCCATCCATATATTCGCGGTTCTCCATCAGTGCGGCGCGCAGCGTGGAGTTCTGGCTCGGCAGCGAGGGCATGTCGCCGGCGAGTTTCAATTGCATGGTCCAGCGCGTGACGGCACGCAGGTTTTCCAAAGGCGGATCGGCGTCGGACCGACCCGCGCAAAACGCCTGCGCCTGGCGCATGACCCGCACCATGGCAGCGGCAGCCAGATCTTCCTTGCTGGGGAAGTGCTTGTACAAACTGGCCTTGGCGATGCCGACACGGGCGGCGACTTCGTCGACCGTCATCCCGTCGAAACCTTTTTCGGCCAGCAGTCGGTTGACAGCCTGGATGATGGCGTCTTCTCGAACCTTGAGCATTTGTGCCTTGAACGACACGCGGGGGGCAACACTGGTATGCATGTCTCGATTTTAGCCACCTCGGTTCAAGAACTGGACGCAATTGTCAATAACAGACTCATTGGTAATGTTTCGGCGGCCAGCAACGCAGCGCAAAACTACGCCGTGGTCCTGCGCGCAGCGCCTTGACGGTAACGTTCGGCTGTCAGGCCCTGCATGTCGATCTCGGGTTCACGGCCCGAAACCAGGTCGGCCATCACCCGCCCGGTTCCGGTGGCCATGGTCCAGCCCAACGTGCCATGGCCGGTGGCCAGGTAGAGGTTGGGATAGATCGAGCCTCCGATCACCGGCGTGCCGTCGGGTGTCATCGGCCGCAGGCCAGACCAGAACTGGCCTTTGGCCACGTCACCGGCGCCGGGAAACAGGTCGGTCAGCACGTGGTCGAGCGTGCCGCGGCGGGCCTCGCGCAGCGTTGTGCTGTAGCCGGCCAGTTCGGCTGTTCCGCCGACCCGGATGCGGTCCCCGAGCCGGGTCACGGCCACCTTGTGGGTCTCGTCCATGATGGTCGACTCGGGCGCGCGGCTGGTGTCCTCGATGGGGACGGTGATCGAATAACCCTTGACCGGATACACGGGAATGCGGATACCCACCGGCCGCAGCAGCAGAGGTGAGTAACTGCCCAGCGCAATCAGATAACAGTCGGCCTGCATGATCGTGTGGTCGGTTGCGATGCCGCAGATGCGGCTGCCATCGCTGTGGATGGCCTGGACGTTCACGCCGAACCGGAACTTCGCGCCGAGCCCCTGAGCCAGTTCGGCCAGGCGCTGGGTGAACTTGCAGCAGTCGCCGGTCTCATCGCCGGGTAGCCGCAAGGCGCCGACGAATTTTTCCTGCACATGCACCAGTGCCGGCTCGGCACCGATATAACCCTGACGATCGAGCATTTCATAAGCGACGCCGTATTGCTGCAGGATCTCGACGTCTTTGCCGATGCCGTCGAGCTGCTGCTGGGTGCGAAACAGCTGCAACGTGCCCTGGCTGCGTTCATCGTACTGGATGCCGGTGTCGGCGCGCAGTTCGCGCAGGCAGTCGCGGCTGTATTCGGCCAGCCGCACCATGCGCCCCTTGTTCAGCGCATACCGCGCCTGGGTGCAGTTGCGCAGCGTTGCGGCGCCCCAGCGCCACATCGCCGGGTCCAGCATCGGCCAGATCACCAGCGGGCTGTGGTGCATCAGCATCCACTTGATCGCCTTGATCGGCACCCCGGGTCCGGCCCAGGGAGCCGAATAACCGGGCGAGACCTCGCCGGCATTGGCAAAACTGGTCTCCATCGCCGGTGCGCTTTGGCGATCGACTACGCTGACCTCGTGTCCCGCCTTGGCCAGGTAATACGCACAACTGGTGCCGATTACGCCGCTGCCCAGAATCATGACTTTCATGCCGTTCGTGTCCTGTGTGTCTGCAAGCCGGTGTCTTGCCCGCAAGCGCCGTCGTCGCCGATTGTCACCGCGAACCGGAGCCGCCTCAGCGGCACACACGCGAAGTCGGCGGCAAGGGCTCGCCGGGCACCGGGACACGGCCGATGGGTTACGATCACAGCGTCTTTTCGAGTGGACTTTTCATGGCTGTACTGAGCCCGTTGCATCGTGCTTGCCCGGTTGCATCGTTATCCGATGCGCGGCGCTTTCATGGCTGTACTGAGCCCGTTGCATCGTGCTTGCCCGGTTGCATCGTTATCCGATGCGCGGCGCTTTCATGGCGACGACCTCAGTGGGGACACGCTGGAGTTCAAGTCCTTTGCCGATCGTCGCGGCTGTTTGCAAAGTAGAGCACCATGAGCCAATCACCCACCTGGACCATCGACGTCGTGTCGGACGTCGTCTGCCCCTGGTGCTACATCGGCAAACGCAAGCTCGAAGCGGCGCTGGAGCAGGCGCGCCAGGCCGGTTTGGGTGAGCCCGAGGTGCGTTGGCATCCGTTCCAGCTAAACCCCGACATGCCTGTCGAGGGCATCTCGCGCAAGCAGTACCTGGAAGACAAGTTCGGCGGCCCGCAGCGGGCCGCCGAGATTTATGCCCGGGTCAAGGCTGCAGGCATGGCCGTGGGGCTCGACCTGGATATCGATGGCATCACGTTGCAACCCAATACGCTGGCCGCGCATGCCTTGCTGGCCTTTGCCCAGCAACAGGGCGTCACAGGGGGCAACGACGTGAAGG
>CAZADK010000291.1:2436-5865 GCA_964483855.1 uncultured Rhodoferax sp. | reverse complement strand
ATGCGGGCACGTTCGGTGAGGTCGATGGTGTACTTCTTCAAAGACTCACGCTGGTCCTCGGCGTCGGCACTATCGACATTCTGGCCGCCACGCACCGCCTCGATGGCCGACTCCAGCGACTTGCGCGTCAGGCCGTTGTCGCGCGCGAGCTTGCCGATATCACCCTTGTTGTCAGTCAGCGCGAGCAGAAACAACTCGCCGGCGACGAACTGGTCGCCGCGCTTGATCGACTCCTTCTCGGAGGCCTGCAGCAGCGTGACCATGTCGCGCCCCACCTGCACCTGTTCCTGGCCTTGCACTTGCGGCAGGCGTTTCACCGCCGCCTCGGCGCCGGCGAGCAATCCGGACACATTGGCACCGGCGCGTTGCAGCAACGCCTTGGGGCCATCATCCTGACGCAGCATGGCCACCAGCAGATGGGCCGGTTCGATATAGGCGTGATCCTGGCCCAATGCCAACGTCTGGGCCTCGGCCAGTGCTT
Source organism: uncultured Rhodoferax sp. (assembly GCA_964483855.1). Lineage (GTDB taxonomy): Bacteria > Pseudomonadota > Gammaproteobacteria > Burkholderiales > Burkholderiaceae_C > CAISIP01. The sequence continues at coordinate 5,384 of CAZADK010000291.1, read as the reverse complement.
CCTGGAATTTGGTTGTCAGTTTTTCGATACGCATGGGACATCCTTTGGAACACTGCCTACCAGCTTAGGCGATTGCACCGGATTTCAAGGGTCCGCGACTGGCCCCCGATCTGATCTGGATCAAGTCGGGCTGGATCTGCCAGACCCCAGGCGGCGAGCACCCGTCGTGCGACAGCAGACCCACGGCTAGCACCGGTTGGGCCATTGCCGATTCAAACAGCGGACCCGGCCGCGCCAAACTCCTAGAATCCGGCCATGCATGTGCGCCAGTTGTCGATCAGCTACCAGCCCGAGCAGGACCGCATACTGGTGCGCGTCAACACTTCGGAAGAACGGGAACTGCAGTTCTGGTTCACGCGCCGCCTGACGTTGGGCCTGTCACCGTTGCTCGAACGTATCGTCACCCAGGCGGCCGCGCGGCGTGGCGGCCCGGCGACTGCGCACCTGGCGAGCGCCGATCCGGCCACGCAAAAGGTGATGGCCGACTTCAACCGCAGCGAGACCATCCGCAGTGCCGACTTCTCCACGCCATATCAAGCGCCGGCAGCCCGCGCGCCCTTGTTCGACACCCCCTTGCTGATCACCGAGGTCAACATCGCCCCGATCGGAACAGGTACGCTGCGCCTGCATTGCAGCGAGAAGCTCGGCGGCGCACCGCCGGCACGCCAGTTCGAGCTCGCGTTGTCCGACACGCTGACACATGCCTTCATGCACCTGCTTGAGCGCGCGGTGGGCGCGTCTCGGTGGCGGGACAACCAGCCAGTCGATCCGGCCTCGGCACCGCCAGCGCCCAACGCACCTGCGCCACCCGGTTACCTGAACTGACCCGGCGAAGTCGCCAACAGGTGCTGTCAGGTCTTGCGCCGCGCCCAGTTGGAATGGGCGTGGCGCGACAAGGCAAAGCTGGCGAAGAACTTGCACCAGATCGTCGAGCCGGCAATGGCAGTCCAGGTGTTGTAGTCCAGCTGGCCCAGTGCCACGGCGACGATCACGGCTGCGGCCACCACGCCGGCGACCAGGTTCACCACCATCTCGTAGGGCGCGAACTTCTCGGGGTTCGCAGGCGACTGGCCACTCTTGAGCGCCACCTCGGAAAAATCCCGCCGGACCAGAATGCGCCAGGCCCTGCGCAGCCAGAAAAATGCCATCGGGAACAAGGCCAGGTACAGGACCCAGGTCAAGGCAACACTGACATCGAAAACCATCGCAAACTCCTCCCACCGGGCACCTTGCATCGCCACCGGATGTCGTGAATGAAAAAGCCCCGCCGGCGTGACCGGCAGGGCCTCCATGCGGGACCATGCTGCGATTGTCGCAGCACGGGCCGTCGCCCACGCGAACGCGGGGCTTCAGTGCGCGCCATCCACGGCACGAGAGCCGCGCGGAATCCGCACTGCTTCGACCATGGCCTGGATATGCTCTGGCGGTTCCTTGGTGACCTTGTCGACCAGGAAGGCGACCGTGAAGTTCACCATCGCGCCGACCGCACCGAAGGCTTCCGGCGTGATGCCGAAGAAGCTGTTCGGGCCACCGATCAGGCCCAGGTACTCGGTACCCTTGACGAAGAACAGGCCCTTGTGTGCGAACACGTAGAACAGCGTGACAAACAGGCCGGACAACATGCCGGCGATGGCGCCCTCCTTGTTCATCTTCTTGCTGAAGATACCCATCATGATCGCCGGGAACAGCGAGCTGGCGGCAATACCGAACGCCAGTGCCACCGTACCGGCCGCAAAGCCTGGCGGATTGAGACCCAGCCAACCCGAGATCACGATGGCTACCGCCATCGAGATCTTGCCGGCCATCAGCTCGCCCTTCTCGCTGATGTTGGGTGCAAAGATACCCTTGACCAGGTCGTGGGACACCGCAGACGAGATCGCCATCAACAGTCCGGCAGCGGTCGACAACGCTGCCGCCAGACCACCCGCGGCGACCAGCGCGATCACCCAGTTGGGCAGCAGCGCGATCTCCGGGTTGGCCAGCACGATGATGTCGGCATTGACGCTCAGCTCATTACCCTTCCAGCCGGCGTCTGCCGCCCTCTTCTGGAAGTCGGCGTTCTTGGAGGCGTCGTTGTAATACTGGATACGACCGTCGCCGTTCTTGTCCTCGAACTTGAGCAGGCCGGTTTTCTCCCAGCGCTTCATCCAGTCCGGACGCTCGTCGTACTTGATGGCCACGTCCTTGTCGAACACGTTGGTGTTCTGCATCACCACGCCTGGTGTCACGGTGCGGATCAGGTTTGTCTTGGCCATCGCGGCCACGGCCGGGGCCGTGGTGTAAAGGATGGCGATGAAGACCAGCGCCCAGCCGGCGGATGAACGCGCGTCCTTGACCGAAGGCACGGTGAAGAATCGCATGATGACGTGTGGCAGGCCCGCGGTTCCGATCATCAGCGACAACGTGTACATGAACATGTTCAGCGTGCTACCCGGCAACGACGTGGTGTATTGGCCGAAGCCAAGGTCGGTGACCACCTGGTCGAGCTTGGCCAGCAGCGATATATCCTGTCCGACCAGACTCGAACCCAGCCCCAGTTGCGGCACCGGATTGCCGGTGAGTTGCAACGAGATGAAGACGGCCGGAATGGTGTAGGCCAGGATCAGCACGATGTACTGCGCCACCTGGGTATAGGTGATGCCTTTCATGCCACCGAACACGGCGTACGCGAACACGATCGCCATGCCGACGTAGATGCCGACCTCGCTCGACACGCCCAGGAAACGCGAGAACGCGACACCGACACCAGTCATCTGCCCGATGATGTAGGTGATGGACGCTGTCAACAGGCAGACCACCGCCACCGTGCTGGCCGACTTCGAGTAGAAGCGGTCACCGATGAACTGCGGCACCGTGAACTTGCCGAACTTGCGCAGGTACGGCGCCAGCAGCATCGCCAGCAGCACGTAGCCACCGGTCCAGCCCATCAGGAACAGGCCGCCGCCGTA
>CAZADK010000291.1:1489-2426 GCA_964483855.1 uncultured Rhodoferax sp. | reverse complement strand
GAGATGAAGGACGCCGCCGACATCCAGTCGGCCGCGGTCGCCATGCCGTTCATGACAGGGTGTACGCTGCCGCCGGCCGCGTAGAACTCGCTGGTGGACCCGGCACGGGCCCAGATCGCGATGCCGATGTAGAGCGCGAAGCTCAGACCGACATAGATGTAAATGGTTGTTTGCAAGTCCATGGCTTAATCCTCGTGAACGTCGAATTGACGGTCGATGTCGTTCATCTTCTTGGCGTAATAAAAGATCAGCACGATGAAGATGTAAATGGAACCCTGGTGCGCAAACCAGAACCCCAACGGGTAACCTCCGAGCTTGATGTTGTTGAGCAGGTCCGCAAACAGGATGCCGGCCCCGAAGGACACAACAAACCAGACGATGAGGATCTTGGTCAACAGACCGATCGTGGCTTTCCAGTAGGCGTGACTGTTGTCGTCTTCCTTCATGAAATCTCCTCTTTTCAGCTAACGGGAGCAGCCACGAATGCGGCTGCGCGTACATCTGCCGCAGGCACCCCACGGCAAAGTGTTGCTGATTGTGAGATCGCTTGCTTACAGTGAACTGATTCCGTGCCGACAGTGCAGCGAAAATGCGCGAGCCTAGGGAAAACCCCTAGATGGCAAGGGCCCATAAGGGTCAGCGGTTGCTCGAATCAATACCCCAGCGCTGCAGCGCCGCGTCGTCGGTGGCGCGCGCATCGACCCAGCGCGCGCCGCCGGGCGTTTGCTCTTTCTTCCAGAACGGCGCCTGCGTCTTGAGGTAGTCCATGATGAACTCGCAGGCCTGGAAACTCTCGCCGCGGTGCGCCGACGTGACAGCCACCAGCACGATCTGGTCCAGCGGTTGCAGCAATCCGACCCGATGAATGACCCGACTGGCATGGATGTCGAAACGCCGGTGCGCCGCGCCGAGCATCGCCTCGATCGCCTTCTCGGTC
>CAZADK010000291.1:0-1479 GCA_964483855.1 uncultured Rhodoferax sp. | reverse complement strand
GTGTGCAGTTTTGTCGGCACCGTGCGTGACCGCAGCGACGTCCGCACCGTCGTTGCGGTCACGCACGGTGCCGACAAAACTGCACACGGCCCCCACCCGTTTGTCGCCATGGCGCAGGGCAGCCACTTCGTCAGCCAGGTTGAAATCAACCGTCTGGATGGAAACGCGGGGCACAGGCATGGCCAGATTGTGGCACTGGCGGCGCGCCTGCGTCTGGCTGCTGGAAGGCGCGGGTCGTTGGGCCAGCACCGGTCCCGGTCAGCCGCCGGTGACCGGCGGAAAAAACGCCACCTCGGCGCCGTCACGCAGAGGCGCCGACTCATTGCATAGCTGCTGGTCGACGGCGATACGCACCGACTTTCCACGGTCCAGTGCATCGGCATATGGCGCACCGCGCGCGATCAGCATGTCGCGCAGGCCGGCCACGTCGTTGGCCGAGGTCGCGCAGGATTCGCTGCCGCAACCCAGCGCCTCGCGAATCGAGGCGAAGAAGCGCAAGGTGACGGTGATGGTCGTGGTCATGGCTCACGACAACAGGTCTGACAACGCGATGAACCGCACGGTGTCGCCCCGGACCACCGTCTGGCCCGGCGGGTTGTCCACCAGGCCGTCGCCCCAGACCGTCGAGGTCAACACGCCCGAACTCTGGTTGGGGAACAGGTCGAGGCCACCGTGGACATTGCGCCGCACACGCAGGAACTCGCGCCGCTGGTCGGCCCGCGGCCAGTCGAAATCGGCACGTGCGGACACGGTGACCGGAGCGACATCGTGGACGCCCTGCAGGCGCAACAGAAACGGCCGCACCAGCAGCACGAAGGTGACGAAACTCGATACTGGGTTGCCCGGCAGGCCGATGAAGTGCGCCGCGCCGACCTGCCCGTACGCGAACGGCTTGCCCGGTTTGATCGCAATCTGCCACAGGTCGAGCGCGCCGAGCGACTGCACCGCGGGCCGGATATGGTCTTCCTCGCCCACGGACACGCCGCCGCTGGTCAGGATCAGGTCGTGTTGCCGCGCTGCCTCGCGCAGCGCATCGACGGTAGCGTCACGCCGGTCGGGCACGATACCGAAATCGGTGACGGTGCATCCAAGGCGTTGCAGCATCGCCCGCAGAAAGAATCGGTTGGAGTTGTAGATGGCGCCCGCACGCATGTCGGCCGGCGCCACGTCACCGGGCATCACAAGTTCGTCACCGGTGGAGAACAACGCCACCCGCGCACGCCGCAACACCTGCAGGTCGCGCTGGCCCACCGATGCCGCCATGCCCAGGCCAGCCGGCGACAGGCGCGTGCCGCGCGCCAGTACGACCGAGGAACGGGTCACATCCTCGCCGGCACGGCGGATCCATTGGCCGGGCTGCGCAACGGCCAGGACGCGGACCCGCGCCGGCCTGCCATCGCCGGCCTCGGACACCACGGTGCAATCCTCCTGCATCACGACCGCATCCGCGCCGGGGGGTATCGGCGCGCCGGTAAAGAT
>CAZADK010000290.1:0-5871 GCA_964483855.1 uncultured Rhodoferax sp. | reverse complement strand
GGTGGACAAGCACAACCAGCCGGTGTCCGACGACGACCCGAACAAGTTCAAGAAGGCGGTGCACCTGAGTTCGGTGCACATGGACGTGGGCATGCAATGCGTGGACTGTCATTTCGCGCAGGACAGCCATGGCAACGGGCATATCTACGGCGAGGTGGCCGCGGCGATCGAGATCGACTGCAAGGACTGCCACGGCAGCGCGTCGAAATATCCGAGCCTGTTCACCTCCGGGCCGGCCGCCAAACCCGGCGGCATGGACATGAAGCTGTTGCGCACCCAGGACGGCCGGCGCCGTTTTGAGTGGCGTGAAGGCAGGTTGTACCAGCGCTCGGCGGTCGACCCCACGCTGGAATGGGAGATGTCGCTGGTCAAGGACACGGTGACCTCCACCCACCCGAAATACAACGAGAAGGCTGCACGCGCCAAGCTGATGCTTGCCGGCCGCGCGGGCCAGGACGGCACCTGGGGCACGGCTGGCGCCGGCCAGAGTTATGCGCACGACGATGAGAAGGTGGCCTGTTACACCTGCCACCTGTCGTGGACGACCAGTTGCGCCGGTTGCCACCTGCCGATCCAGGCCAACGCCAAGACCGAACGCAAGCACTACGAGGGCGGCGAGACGCGCAACTACGCCAGTTACAACCCGCAGGTCGCACGCGAGGACATGTTCCAGCTCGGCAAGGCCGGCACGGTCAAGGGCAGCAAGGTGACGCCGGTGCGTTCGAGTTCGGCGCTGGTGTTGTCATCGACCAATGCCAATCGCGAACGGATCTACATCCAGCAGCCGCCAGTGGCCGCCAGCGGCTTTTCGTCGCAGGCGTTTGCGCCGCATTACCCGCATACCGAACGCAAGACGGAGACCAAGACCTGCTCGGACTGCCATGTCAACCAGGCGAACGATAACAACGCCATCATGGCGCAGCTGCTGCTGCAGGGAACGAATTTCGTCAACTTCGTCGGCTTCAATGCCTGGCTGGGCGAGGCCGGCCATGTCGAGGCAGTGCAGGTGACCGAATGGGAGGAGCCGCAGGCCGTCATCGGCAGCTACCTGCACCGGTATGCCTATCCGGACTGGTACCGCAACCACCGCGCCGCGCAGGCCCGACTGCAGGTGTCGCACGACCACGCCACCCGTGGCGCGGCGCAATGCGTGCAGTTGCGTGGCGAATATCTTTTTGTGGCCGAGGGCGCGGGCGGCATGCGCGTCTACGACGTGGCCAGCATCGCGAACAAGGGCATCTCCCAGCCCATCATCAGTGCGCCGTTCTCGCCGCTGGGCCACAACACGCACGTTTCCTCGGGCAATGCCACCTGTGTCGCCCTGCCGACCAACCAGCCGATTGCGCCGGCGCGCAACACCGGCGAGCTGATGCGGGTGACGAACCAGGAGCAGCCGTTCCACCCGATCTACCACTATGCCTTCATCTCGGACAGCCGCGAGGGCCTGATCGTCGTCAACGTCGACACGCTGGCCGATGGCGAGCCGCGCAACAACTTCCTCAAACGCGCGGTAACCTGGAATGGGGACGGTTCGACCAAGGGCGTGCTCGATGGCGCGCGCCACATCACGGTCGGTGGCCATTACCTGTATGTCACCACGCGGGTCGGCCTGGTGGTGGTGGATGTGAACGATCCGCTCAAGCCGCAATGGGTCGCCACGGTGCCACTGCGTGACCCGCGCGCCAGCGCCTTGCAATTTCGCTACCTGTGGGTGACGACCGCCCTTGGGCTGGAACTGATCGACGTGACCTCGCCGCGTGCGCCACAGGCCTTGCCGGCGGCCACGGTCCCGCTGCGCGACGCGCGCAAGGTCTATCTGGCGCGCACCTACGCCTATGTGGCCGCCGGCGCCGAGGGCCTGGTGGTGGTGGACATTGAGCGGCCGACGCAGCCCCGCATCGATTCCCGGCTGCAGCAGGGTCCCAGCGCATGGGCCAGCCTGTCTGACAGTCAGGATGTCGTGGTCGGCTCGACCAACGCGTCGTTGTTCGCCTACGTGGCCGACGGTGTGAACGGGCTCAAGGTGGTGCAGCTGACCGCACCCGATACGCAACCGAAGTTCTACGGTTTTTCGCCGGTGCCCAAGCCCCAGGTGATCGCCTGGCGTGCGACACGTTCGCCGGCGTTGGCCTTGTCCAAGGGCCTGGACCGCGACCGCGCAGTGGACGAGACGGGCGGGCAGATCGCAGTGTTCGGCCGCATCGGCTCGCGGCCTTTCACCGCCGCCGAGATGGGCAAGTTGTACCTGCGCCAGGACGGCACGGTCTGGACCGTGTCCGACACGCCGGGCACTTCGTATTCGCATGTTGGATCCACCCCGCCACCCGCGGCGTCGCGAACGGCCCCGGTCGCCGCCGATGCGGCGACTGTGCGACGATGACGCACAACACAAGGAAACAGCGATGGTTCTGGGCCGTTTCATGACACGCATCTGGCGCCGCCTGGCCGCCATCGCGGCGGTGCTGTTGCTGCTGCAGGTCGGCGGCGCGCCGGCCCAGGCCCTGCCTGACCAGGCGACGGCGCAGACGTTGGGCGTGGTCACTTGCGCCAGTTCCCTGTGCCATGGCTCGATCGCGGGCTGGGATGGATCGCCGGTGCAGCAGAACGAATACATCGTCTGGTCCCGGCTGGACAAACATGCACGCGCCTATGCGCTGCTGTTGAACGAAAAGTCCCGTTCGATCGCCGTCAAGCTGAATTTGCCGCAACCGGCACACCAGTCGCGTGTGTGCCTGGATTGCCATGCGCACCATCCGGCCGAATCGGCGCCCCGACCCGCGCCCGCGCATGGCGTTGCCGACGGTATCGGCTGCGAAGGTTGCCATGGCCCGGCACAACGCTGGATCGCACCGCATACCGCGCCAGGCGCTTCACACGCCGGCAATATCCGCGGCGGCCTGTATCCGGTGGACCAGCCGCTGGCGCGCGCGAAACTGTGCCTGTCCTGCCATTTCGGCTCGACCGACAAATACGTGAGCCACCGCATCATGGCGGCCGGTCATCCGCGCATGAGTTTTGAGATGGAGACCTTCACCCATCTGCAGCCGGCGCACTTCAAGGTCGACGCCGACTACATCCGGCGCAAGGGCAACATCGACGGCGTGCGTATCTGGGCCATTGGCCAGGCGGTGGCGGTCAGCACCCAGATCGATATCTTGCTGGACCCCCGGCGTGGGCGCGATGGCGCCTTCCCCGAACTGACCTTGTTTGACTGCCACGCCTGCCACCATCCGATGGCCGATACCCGCTGGAAGCCGCACAACGCGTTCGGTCGCAGTGTCAGTCCGGGACTGGTGCGGCTCAACGACTCGGGCATGTTGATGGTGCGGCTGATGCTGCGCCAGGTCGATCCGGTACTGGGCGAACGTTTCAGCCAGGCGGTGCTGCAATTGAACCAGGCAGTGGCCGGCAACGGCGATCTGCGCGAGAAGGCGCTGGCGCTCCAGGCACTGGCCACGGATGCCGCACAGCGGCTGGCCGCCAGGGGCATCAGCAACGAGAATCTGCGCGCCATGGCATTGGCCCTGGTCGACGATGGCCTGGCCGGCGCCTATCCGGACTATGCGGGTGCCGAGCAGGCGGCGATGGCGTTGGGCAGCATCGTCAACACCTTGCACAAGCTCGGCCAGCTGAAGTCGGCGGCCGACCTGAACCGAGGCCTGGAGCAGATCCGCGCCGTGTTGCAATACGATGAGGCCTACCGGCCGGCTGACCTGCAAGAGCGGCTGCGCCGCTTCCGGCCGCTGGTGGCCAGCCCGCTGGCCTCGCGCTGAGCGCGTGAGAGGGATGAACATGCAGGATCGTTACACCGTTGCCATCGTCGGATCCGGTCCGGCCGGCCTGTCCGCCGCAGCCCATGCCGCCAAGCTGGGCCTGTCGCACATTCTGCTCGAGGCCCAGCCGCACCTGTCGGACACGATCTACAAGTACCAGAAGGGCAAACACGTGATGGCCGAGCCCGGCTTCCTGGAGTTGCGCAGCCCCTTGCCATTTGTGGCCGGCACACGCGAAAGCATCCTGAACCGGTTCGACGACGAGATCGTCGCCTGCGGCACGGCGATCCAGAACGATGCACGGGTGATGGCGATCAGCGGCGCGAAGGGTGGATTCTGGATCACGCTGGAGAGCGGTGAGCTGATCGCCGCCGAGCAGATCGTTCTGGGCATCGGCATGCAGGGCAATCTGCGCACGCTGGGCGTGCCGGGCGAGAACCAGCCCACCGTGCAATACCAGCTCGACGACCCGCGGGCCTATGGTGGCGAGACCATCATCGTGGTGGGAGCAGGCGACGCTGCGATCGAGAACGCACTGGCATTGGCCGAACACGATAACCGGGTCATTTTGCTCAACCGCAATGCCGAGTTCAGCCGTTGCAAGGACGGCAACCTCGGCGGGATCCAGGCTGCGATTCGCGAAGCCAGGCTGGCCTGCCGCTACAGCACCAGCATCGACCATATCGACAGCTTGGAGCACGTCAACCTGTCGCAACCGGCCGACTTGAACGCGACGATGGTGGTGCAGGCGGTCGACCTGTCCAAGAAGCAGCGCGGCAGGGTCGGTGCGCCGGAACTGTCGGTGGTGCTCAATACGCCGCAGGGCGAGGAGATCGTCGAATGCCACCGGATCATCGCCCGGCTCGGCGCGATACCGCCGCGCAAGCTGGTCGAGAGTTTCGGTATCCGCTTCGGCAGCAAGGATGCCACCGCACTGCCGCAACTCTCGCCGACTTACGAGTCTTCGGTGCCCGGCATCTACGTGGTCGGCGCGCTGGGGGGTTACCCGCTGATCAAGCAGGCGATGAACCAGGGCCGCGACGTGATCGAGTCGATCTGCGGGCGCAGCGTGATACCGGTCGATCAGCCGCTGCTGCAGCAGAAATTCGCCGCCGTGATGAAAGCCTTCCCGGAGTTTCGCGACGTCGACGCGGTACTGGCCCTGGTGGGCTCGAGCATGCCGTGGCTGCAATCGCTGAGCGCACTGCAGTTGCGCGAACTGATGCTCGAGAGCGACATTCGGCTGCCGAAGAAGGGCGAGCTGATCTTCCGCCGCAACGACTATTCGAATTCGTTCTTCAGCATCGTGCGCGGCCAGGTGCGCGTCAAGGGCAACGACGCCGACCCGGAAGCCACGGCCGTCATGCTGGACGCCGGCAACTTCTTCGGCGAGATGGGCCTGATCTCGGGCCGACGGCGTTCGGCCAAGGTGCGTGCCGGCGAAGCTTGCATCCTGATCGAGACGCCAAGCCGCAGCATGCTCAGGCTGCTGGCCTCGGTGGACGCGGTGCGGCGCGAACTCGACCAGGTTGCGTTGCGCCGCGCGGTACGCAAATACGTGGCGGGCGACGTCAGCGAGGCGCAGCTCAATGCGCTGATCGAAGATTCGCAGATTCGCAAGTACAAGGCCGGTGACGCCTTGTTCAACGAGGGGGACAAGCCCGATGGGCTGTACCTGATCCGAAAGGGCTCGGTGATGGTGTCGCGCCTGATCGGCGGGCGCGAAGTAGTGTTGTCGTATGTGTCGGCCGGCAATTACGTGGGTGAGATGGCCTTGATGCTCCATGCGCCGCGTTCGGCCACGGTGCGCGCCGCGGTACCGGCCGAGGCGATCGTACTCGAATCGCGCAACGTCACCGACGTGCTGGCGGCCAACACCGGCATGCGCAGCGAGCTCGACGAAAAATACCTGGCCCGGCTGCAGGCCAACGAGAGCATGGAAGCCAACCAGCGATCGGGCAACCTGATCTCGTTCCTGCTGCAGCAGGGTGTGGGCGAAGCCACCGACGTATTGCTGATCGACGAGTCGCTGTGTATTCGTTGCGACAACTGCGAAAAAGCCTGTGCCGACACCCATTTCGGCAGCTCGCGGCTGGAC
>CAZADK010000289.1:0-5906 GCA_964483855.1 uncultured Rhodoferax sp. | reverse complement strand
CGCGGATATGGGCCAGGAACTTGTTGCCCAGACCCTCGCCGGTGCTGGCACCGGCCACCAGGCCGGCGATATCGACGAATTCGACGATGGCTGGCACGATCTTTTCCGGCTTGACGATCTCGGCCAGCTGCGACAGGCGCGCGTCAGGCAACGCGACCACGCCGACATTGGGCTCGATGGTGCAGAAAGGGTAGTTCTCGGCCGCGATGCCGGCCTTGGTCAAGGCGTTGAAAAGGGTGGATTTGCCCACGTTGGGCAGGCCCACAATGCCACACTTCAGGCTCATGCGATACCTCGGGAAAACGAGGCGTCCAGTGTAAGCCATGCCCCTGTGGCGCACCGGGGCGAAGGCGATCGGGCGCTCAGTCGAAGCGCAGATGGCCCCCGAATGGCTGGCCGACCCGCAGCACCCGGTCCATGCCGTCGATGGTGATCGCATTCATGCCAAAGGTCACGCCGCCCACGCGTGGGTCGACCCGGTAGGTCTGCAGCATGTCGCCGACATCCGGGCTGCTCGACGCGGTCTGCGGGTCGATGTTCGGTATCGGGCACCTCGAACAGGGCTTGACCGGGCGCAGTGACACCGGGCCGTCGCGCGTGGTGATGTGGATGGTGTCCATCCGGTCTTCGTCGTGTTCGTCGATGCCAGCGAGCACGATATTCGGGCGGAAACGCGCCATCGTGACCGGCTCCAGGCCCTTGGCCTGCAAGCGCCGGTTGAGCCCGTCCAGCGAGGCGGTGCTGGTCACCAACATCGGAAAGCCGTCGCTGAACTGGTTCTGGGCTTCGATGTCGCCGGTCCATTTCCGGCTGGCCAGGCGCTGATGCTCGGGGTCGAAACGCACCAATCGGAACGGTCGCGGCGGTGCGCCGGGGGGGCGTTGCGGCGCCAGGAAGTCGCTGAACCACTGGGCCGCGACATCGCCCATGTCATAACAGGTGACGACGTCGTCCCATATCCGGGCCTGAGTCACGGCCTCAACCACGTCGATGCGCAGGTGCAGCGCCAGCATGCCGGGTGCGCGCAGCACGATGTCGTCGCCCCGGACTTGCGGCCGGATCAGCGCCATGCGGGGCTGCTCACGCTGGGTCACGAACATGCCGCCGTCCTCCACGACCATCCAGCTGCGGTCCAGGTCGAGCCCGGTCTCGGTCAGGATGGCCTCGGTCAGGTCCACGCCGGCACAGGACTTCACCGGGTAGATGAACAGGCGGTCGATCGTGCCTTGTACGTCGAAGGGGGCTGCGTCGGAAGGTGTCACGGCAAAGGCGGGATGTGGTGATGGGGCTCGGGTCGGGGCACCATTGTGCACCGGCCGGTCCGGTCGCTGCCGCCGCGCTCGTCCGGTCGGCTTCGCTGGTCTTTGCCAGGTCCGTAAAATGGCAATGATGGCTCGAACACTGGATATCTGTATACGTGGCGGCGGCATTGTGGGCCATGTGCTGGCGCTGTTGCTGGCGCGTGACCGTCTGCGCGTGGGTTTGGTGGTCGGTCCCGCCGCCGGAGATGCCGACGTGCGCGCCTATGCGTTGAACCAGCGTTCGCGTGGTTTGCTCGAGCAGTTGCGAAGCTGGCCGCAGGCGCCGGACGTGACCGCGGTGACCCGGATGCAAGTGCAGGAAACCGGAGCCGCCGCCGTGCACTTCGATGCCGAGTCGCTGGCGGTTTCTGCGCTGGCCTGGATCGTCGACGTGCCGGTGCTCGAGGCACAACTGGCGCAGGCGGTGCGGTTTCAGCCCCAGATCGAGCTGCTTGACACGCCCCGCGACGCCCGCCTGACCGTGGTCTGCGAAGGTCGCGCCAGCGCCTCGCGCGCGCAGTTCGGCGTCGAGCAGGATGTGGCCCCATATCCACAATGGGCGATCGCCACCCGGCTGGCGTGCTCGCTGCCGCACCGGCAGGTGGCTTGCCAGTGGTTCACCCCGACCGACATCCTCGGCGTGTTGCCGATGCAGGGAGAAGGGGGGAACTTGGTGGCTGCGGTGTGGTCTATCCCGGCTGAGTTGAAGAACGAATTACTGGGGGCGCCGCCCGAGATGTTCGCAGAAAAGCTGCAAGCTGCCTGTGGCAGCCGCTACGGCCGTATGCAACTGGCCGGCGGCCGCGCGGCCTGGCCGCTGCAACGGGTGATGGCCCAGCACTGGAGCGGGCAATACGACGGCCGGGCCTGGGTGCTGGCGGGTGACGCCGCGCATGCGGTGCACCCGCTGGCGGGCCAGGGCCTGAACCTGGGTTTGGCCGATGCCCAGGAACTGGCGGCGGTCATCCATGGCCGAGACTATTGGCGCAGCGTTGATGACGCGCGGTTGTTGCGCCGCTACGAACGTGCGCGCAAGGCCGATGTGGCGGTGATGGCGGCTGCAACCGACGGTCTGCAGCAACTGTTCGGGCGTGCCGGCGCCCCGTGGCAAAGCCTGCGACACTGGGGCATGCGCGGCTTTGACCGCTCGGGGCTGCTCAAGCGCTGGGTGGCGCGCCAGGCGATGGGGCAGGCAGACGGCATATCGAATACCCACCGGCCGGCTTCCGGCCCTCTTTCACTGACGGGACCCGCATGAACTTTCTCAAAACCGTGATGGCCTCGGTCATGCTGGCGGTGGCCTTGCCGGCGCTGGCCCAGGAGGCGTTGATCCGCAAGAATCTGGGCGAGCGCATACCGCAGCTACAGAAGATCGATGAGGTCAGCAAGAGCCCGATGCCTGGTCTGTTTGAGATCCGGGTCAACGGCACCGAAATTCTCTACACCGATGCCGAGGGCAACTTCCTGATCCAGGGCAGCCTGATCGATTCCCGCACCCGCCGCAACCTGACCGAGGAGCGGGTCGAGAAGTTGTCGGCGGTGGCATTCGACGATTTGCCGGTCAAGGATGCGTTCACCATCGTGCGCGGCAATGGCAAGCGCAAGCTGGCGGTGTTCGAAGACCCGAACTGCGGCTATTGCAAACGATTCGAGCGCGACCTGCAAAAGGTCGATAACGTCACGATCCACATGTTCCTGTATCCCATCCTGGGGGCGGACTCGGTCGACAAGTCCCGGCGCATCTGGTGCGCCAAGGATCCCGGCAAGGCCTGGGTGGATTACATGGTACGGGATCAGTCGCTCGGTTCGACGGTAACGGCGGCATGCGACGTCTCCGCGATCACGCGCAACGTCGAACTGGGCCGCAAATACAAGATCAATGGCACACCGACACTGATCTTTGCCGATGGCCAGCGGGTGCCCGGTGCGATCAACGCGGCGCAGGTCGAGAAATTCCTGGGCGATGGCAAGTGACGGTCGGGGCCTGGGAGCCGCCGTCCGGGCGGTCGGCATGATTGGCGCATGACGAAGCTGCGTGCCGACGGTGAAGGGGTGATTTGCCGGGTCGAAATAGCCGACTTGCATGCGCATCTGTTCCGGGTCACGATCGTGCTGGAACGTCCGCACGCGGCGCAGCGGGTGTCGTTGCCGGTGTGGATTCCCGGCAGCTACCTGGTGCGCGAGTTCGCGAAGAACCTGCAAAACCTGACCGCCCGCCAACGGCGGCGCGCCCTCTTGGTGCGGCAGATCGACAAGAGCAACTGGGAGGTGGATTGCGATCCGCAACAGCCGCTGGAGTTGCAGTACGAAATACATGCCCACGATGACTCGGTGCGCACCGCCTGGCTCGACGCCGCACGCGGATTCTTCAACGGCACCAGCTTGTTCCTGCAGGCGCATGGGCTGGCCGACAAGCCGCACCGGGTGGATCTGGTCGGCGGAGCGCAAGGCGCCGTCTGGCAGGTGGCAACCAGTCTGGCGCCAGTCAAGGTCGACCGCCGTGGCTGGGGGCAGTATCTGGCGCAGAGCTACGATGAACTGGTCGATAGCCCAGTGGAGCTGGGCGCGTTCTGGAGTGGCCGGTTCGTTGCCGGTGGCGTGCGGCACCGGCTGGTGGTCGCTGGCGCCGCATCGGGTTTCGACGGAAAGCGCCTGCTCGAGGACACCCGGCGCATCTGCGCGGCGGCAATCGCGTTGTGGCATGGCAAGGCCCGGGGGCTGGCCGGCCGGCCGCCGCACCAGGACTACGTCTTCCTGCTCAATGCGGTGGACGACGCCTATGGCGGCCTGGAGCATCGCAACAGCACCGCGCTGATTGCCGCGCGCAAGGATCTGCCAAGAGTGGCGGCCAAGGGTTCCCCGGCCCGGCAGCCCGAGGGCTACACCACGCTGCTTGGTTTGATCAGCCACGAGTATTTCCATGCCTGGAGCGTCAAGCGGCTGCGCCCGGCGGAGTTCACGCGGTTGGACTACAGCCAGGAAAATTACACCCGGTTGTTGTGGTTCTTCGAGGGTTTCACCAGTTATTACGACGATCTGCTGCTGCGCCGCGCGCGCCTGACCGACGACGCCGGTTACCTGCGCTCGTTGACCAAGACCATCAACCAGGTGCTGCAGACGCCGGGGCGGCAGGTGCAGAGCGTGGCGCAGGCCAGCTTCGACGCGTGGGTCAAGTATTACCGGCAGGACGCCAACACGCCCAACACCACCGTCAGTTATTACACCAAGGGCGCCTGCGTGGCCCTGTGCCTGGACCTGAGCCTGCGTGCGCAGGGCAGCACCACGCTGGACGACCTGATGCGCGGCCTGTGGCGGCGCTGCCAGGGCGGCCCGATGACCGAGCAGGATCTGCTTGACGAGTTGCAGGCCCTGACCGGCCGCTCATGGCAGCGCGACATCGCAGCCTGGGT
Source organism: uncultured Rhodoferax sp. (assembly GCA_964483855.1). Taxonomy (GTDB): domain Bacteria; phylum Pseudomonadota; class Gammaproteobacteria; order Burkholderiales; family Burkholderiaceae_C; genus CAISIP01. The sequence goes on along the minus strand of CAZADK010000289.1, from coordinate 1,195 downwards.
GCACGGCAAGAAAGACCTGCCGCTGCGCGAGTTGCTCGAACACCAGGGCGTCGCGGTGCTCGAGGAGCCAGCCCAAGCGGCGCAGGCCCTGGGGCTGCGGGTGGCCGAACAAGCCGGCGTGCAGGTCCGTGTCGTGTTGCGGGGTGGCGCGGCCGAACGGGCTGGCTTCGCCGCGGGCGATGAATGGTTGGCGGTCGAGGTCGGGCGGGGCCGGGCGGCACAATGCTGGCGGTTGCAGCGCCTGGACGATCTCGCGCTGTATGCCGCAGGCGCGCGCAGCGTCGTGGCGCTGATCGCGCGAGACCGGCGCGTATGGCGGCTGGACCTGCGCCTGCCGCAGGGCCAGACCACCTGGCGGCTCGCGGTGCGCGACGCCAAGCAGGTCGGGCTCTGGCTGGACGAGGCGGCCTGAAAGCGGCTTTTTTTTGCCAGCGCCGGACAGCGGTGTGGCGGCGTGCCAGGCTGGCGCGTCAGCCGGCGGGCAGCACCGAGCCCGCGATCTGCGCGCTCTTGCCGCGGAACATGGCCACCACTTCGCCGCTCTGATTGGTGACCCGCATGTCGTAGATGCCGTGGCGCCCTTGCAGAGTCTGTTCCTGGCCGACGCAAGTCAGGAGGTCACCCAGACGCGCCGGGCGCAGGAACTCGATGCTGCAGCCTGCGGCCACCGCAGTCTTGTTGTGGCTGTTGCAGGCGAAGGCGAAGGTGGAGTCGGCCAGCGTGAAGATGAAGCCGCCGTGGCAGATCTGGTGACCGTTGAGCAGTTCGGCGCGCACGGCCAGGCGCATGGTCGCCCGGCCGGGTGCGCATGCGATCAGCTCCATCTGCATGAACTCGCGCGATGCGGTGTCGGCGGCGAACATCGCAGCCCCGACCTGGCGCGCCAGCGTTTGCGGGTCGATGTTTGTGGGTGGTTGCGCGGCTGCGCCTGCGGGACTGGAAGCGCCCGTGGCGTCGGGACTGGTGCCTTGCATGGTTTATTGCCCGGTGAACACCGGCGGGCGTTTTTCCAGGAACGCGGTGACACCTTCGATGTAGTCGTGTGTGGCACCCATCGCAGACTGGGTATCGCGTTCCACCTGGAGTTGCTGGTCCAGCGAGCGTGTCTGCGCACCCTGCAGCAGTGCGCGGGTGGCCACCAGCGCCTTGGTCGGCATGGCGGCCAGGCGTTGCGCCAGCGCGGTGGCGGCCGCCA
>CAZADK010000288.1:0-5907 GCA_964483855.1 uncultured Rhodoferax sp. | reverse complement strand
GAGGTCGAGTCCGGCTCCGGCAACTGGTCGGCCAAGCAGGATTCCGCCTTCAACCGCCGCGTCACGACGATGACGCCGGCCGAGATCCACGGCCCGGCGCGCGGCAGCGCCCATCTGGTGACCCGCTACAGCGCGGACGGCACGCGCACCCGCGGCACGCTGAACAACTGCGGCACCGGCAAGACGCCTTGGGGCACCTTTGTCTCCGGCGAAGAAAACTGGTTCGGTTATTTCCACCGCGACGCCAAGGACGACGAGCGCCGCGGCAAGAAGGACCCGGCCATCGTTGCGCTGGAGCGATATGGCCGCAGGGCCGGTGTCGCCAGCCGCCATGGCTGGGAAACCGCCGGGCCGCAGGACATGTACCTGCGCTGGAACAACGGTGCCACTGCCGCATCGGCGCGCGAGGACTACCGCAACGAGATGAACGGCTTCGGCTACATCGTCGAACTCGATCCGTACGATGGCGCGCAGGCGCTGCGCAAGCGTACCGCGCTGGGCCGCATGGGTCACGAAAACGCGACCTTCGCCCGGCCGGTGGCCGGCCAGCCGGTGGTTGCCTACATGGGCGACGATTCGCGCGGCGAATACATCTACAAGTTCGTCTCCAGCGCGCGCTGGGAAACCCGCGACGCGCAGCCCGCCAACCGTCTCGCAGCCGGCGACAAGTACCTGAACCAGGGCACCTTGTTCGTGGCCAAGTTCAAGGACGATGGCACTGGCGAGTGGCTGGCGTTGTCGATGGCCAATCCGATCGTGGCCGCCAACCCCGATTTCGAGTTCAAGTCCGACGCCGACGTTGCCATCTTCACCCGACTGGCCGCCGACGCGGTCGGCGCAACCCGGATGGACCGGCCGGAATGGGGCGGTGTCAACCCGCGCAACGGCGAGGTCTATTTCACGCTGACCAACAACGGCAACCGCACCCTCGACGGCGCGATGGCTGCCGACGCCGCCAATCCGCGCGTGTATTCGGACATGAAAGGCAGCAGGAAGAACAACGGCAACGTCAACGGCCACATCCTGCGCATGGCCGAAGCCCGCGCGCACGACACAGCGTTTCGCTGGGACATCTACCTGTTCGCGTCCGAAGCGGGTGCCGACAAGGGCAGCATCAACCTGTCCAACCTGGACGACTCGAACGATCTGTCCTCGCCCGACGGCCTGGTGTTCAGCCCGTCCACCGGCATCTGCTGGATCCAGACCGACGACGGCGCCTACACCGACGTGACCAACTGCATGATGATGGCGGCCATTCCCGGACAGGTCGGCGACGGCGGCAAAAAATCGCTGGTCTACCGGCGCCCGGACGGCAGCGACAAACGTGTCGACACCTACGCCGGCAAAGCGCAGACCGAAGCCACGTTCAAGCGTTTCCTGGTCGGCCCCCGGGGTGCGGAGATCACCGGCTGGTGCGAAAGCCCGGACGGCCGCGCGATGTTCGTCAACATCCAGCACCCGGGCGAAAACACGAAGATGGCCGACGTCAAAGACCCGGCGAAATACGAAAGCCAATGGCCCGCCAATGCCGGTTACGGCGCTGGCAAGCGGCCGCGCTCGGCGACCATCGTCGTCACCAAGATCGACGGTGGACGGATCGGCAGCTGAGCATCATCATCGGAAGTGTTCGGCGGGTCGGGCAGACCCGGCCCGCCGGCACGCATCAGTTCCTTTCGCGGCAGCTCCAACGGAGCCCGCGCCGCGGATCAGGACATCAGGCCCAGGCCGACGCGGGAGATGCGCCCATCCTGCAATTCCCGCACGACGAACGTCGCCGGCCCCAGCACCACGGTGTCGCCTGCAACCGGCGGTCCGCGCAGTTGTTTCGCCATCCAGTGGCCCAACTCCAGCTCTGCATCGGCCGAATCGTCAGGCGCCGGCAGGCCGTAAAAGTCGCAGACGGCACTGATCGGCGTGCCCGGTGCCAACTCGAAATCGCGAAAGACCGCACGATGCCCCGGCTCGTCACTCGACTCCGGCATGGCCACGCCCAGCCTGTGCGCCATCCAGCCGATGGTCGAGCCCTGCAGCAAAAGCGAAGTGACAACGACCAGGAAGGCGATGTTGAACAACTCGGGGGCCTGTGGCGTGCCCGCCATCAGCGGGAACAGGGCCAGCACGATGGGCACCGCGCCGCGCAGGCCGACCCAGGCGATGTACCAGGTCTCCTGGCGCGAGAACCGGAACGGCCACAGGCACAACCAGACCGCGGCCGGGCGTGCCACCAGGATCAGCGTTGCGGCCACTGCCAGCCCCGGTACGGTGTAGTCCAGCAGCGTCGAGGGCGTGACCAGCAGGCCCAGCAACAGGAACATGCCGGCCTGGGCCAACCAGGCATACCCGTCCATCACCACCAGCAGCGGCGCCACCGCGCTGGCGGCACGATTGGCAAGGATCAGGCCGAACAGGTAGACCGCCAGGAAACCGGAGCCTCCCAGCAGCCCGGCCAACGCGAAGATCGACAGGCCACCAGCGCCCACCAGCAACGCCAGCACGCCCCCACCGGCGTCGCGTGACACCAGGCGCGGCAGCAGCAGCGCCATCGCAAGACCACCCGCCACGCCAACCAGCGCGCCCCAGCCGAACTGCTGCAGAAACGACCAGGCCACAGTGGCCCACGGCGAGCCCTGCGAGGCCTGCGCGCCGATGACCGCGATGCATGCCAGCGTCAGGTAGACCGCCATCGGATCGTTGACGCCGGATTCGATCTCCAGCGTTGCGGCGACCCGTTCGTTGAGCGTCACACCCGAACGCGTCAGCAACGCAAACACCGCCGCTGCATCGGTCGAGCCGACAATGGCACCGAGCAGGAACGCGGTCGGCCAATCGAGTCCGACAAACAACACGCCAGCCACGGCCGTGATCGCCGCGCAGACCACGACGCCCACCGACGCCAGCAACGAGGCAGGCCGCAGGCCGGTGCGAAAGGTCGCAAAGGCGGTGCGCAGGCCGCCGTCGAGCAGAATCACAGCCAGCGCCAGGTTGCCGACCCAGAAACTCAGCTGGTAGTCGTCGAACCGGAAACCACCCGGGCCATCCTCGCCGGCGAGCACGCCCGCGAGCAGGAACACCAGCAGGAACGAGAAACCGATGCGGGCCGAGAACAGCCCCACCAGCACGCTGGCGAACACCATGCCGGAGACGGCAAGCAGGGGCAGGTTGACGAAATCCATCGGGAAAGTATCCCAGACACCAGTGAATTCCGGCTTGCAACAACTTGAATGACAGAGCGCTGGCGGGGAACTACGATGCCAACGCGGGCAGGAAAACAATCGGTGCCTTGTTCCAGCACTTGTCACGATGAAGATCCGCTCCATCCACGCTTTCCCGATCCGCAGCGACCTGGTCGGCGGCCCGGCCACGACACCGGCGCGCCGCCCGGCATGGACCGAACACGCCGAAGTCGCCAGCCCGATGGCGCACTTCCCGCGCTTCAAGCGCCTGCGCGCGAGTTGGCGTCCGCACTGGCCCTCGGTCGCCTGCCTGGTGACGGCCGACGACGGCAGCTGGGGCCTGGGCATGACGCGGTATGGCTCCCCGGTGATCGGCATCATCAATGAACACCTGGCGCCATTGCTGGTGGGTGAGGACGGTACCGACACCGAGCACCTGTGGAACCTGATGCAGGGCATGACATCGCCTTACGCCGGCGGCCTGTCGTGTTATGCGATCAGTGCGATCGACCTGGCGTTGTGGGATCTCAAGGGCAAGTTGTTGTCGCAGCCGGTCTATGAACTGCTTGGCGGCGCAGCGCGCGACCATGTCGATTGTTATGCCACCGGCAACGACACCGACTGGATCGTCGAATTGGAATTCCAGGCCACCAAGGTGGCCTGCCCGTTCGGCCCCGCCGATGGTGCGCGCGGCCTGGACGCCAACCAGGCATTCATCGAAACCACGCGCCAACGGGTCGGGCCCGAGCGCGACCTGATGGTCGACTGCTGGATGGCCTTCGACCTCGACTATGCGGTGAGTTTTGCGCAGCGCATGCTGACGTGCCGCCTGCGCTGGATCGAAGACTGCCTGATGCCAGACGATCTGGACGGCGTGCACGCATTGCGCGCGCGGCTGCCCGACCATGGCCTGGCCGGCGGCGAGCACTGGTACACGCCAGCGCCGTTTGCCAGCGCCGCGCTCGCGCGCAGCCTGGACGTGTTCCAGCCCGACATCGGCTGGGCCTGCGGCCTGACCGGCTGCCCGAAGATCGCCCGCATCGCGCAGGCCGCGGACATTGAGGTGATGTTGCATGCGGGCATGAATACCGCCTATGGCCAGCACTTCTCGCTGGCGGTGCCCAATGCGACGATGGGCGAATATTTCCTCGGGTCGGCGCCCGGCGTGCCACTGGAAGAGTTGCGCCTGACACCGGGGACTGCGGTGCCGCGGGGCGGAACAGTCACCCCATCGAACGAGCCGGGCTTCGGATTGGGCTTGACGCTGGATGCGGTACATGCGCTGGCCTTGTGATGTGCGTCTCCGGGCTGTTGCCCCCCCGAATCGCCGCTTCTGGGCCAGAGGCGATTGGGGCGCTGTCGAAAAGTGCACGCGGTTTGAAATGGTGAGCCAGTGCGTTGACTCACGTCGTTCGGTGCCCTTCGATATACGCCCAATCCGGCTCGCCTCCCAGACCTGGCGCATCGGGCAGCCGTGCCATGCCCTGCGCATCGACCCGCAGGTATTCACGCAGCCCGAATTGGTAGGGCGCCTGCGGCACCAGCACCTCGATCATCTCGACGTCGGTGGCACCGCATAGCAGTTGCAGGTTGGCCAGATTCATCAGCGCGCTGGCGCCATGGTGCGAGACGACCGGCACGCCGCGTTGCCGGCATATCTCGATGGTCTTGAGGCAGCCGGTGATGCCGCCTTTCCAGTACACGTCGCACAACACGGCGGCGTAGGCGCGGGCGTCCAGTGCGTTGGCAACCGCCATGTGCAGACCCGGCAGGGTTTCTCCGCCGATGACGGGAATGGTCAAGGCCTCGCGCAGCGCGCGGTAGGCGGCCCAATCCTGCTGCGGCAACGGCTCCTCGTACCAGTGGTAATCCAGCTCCTGCAACACCCGACCCACCGCAAGGGCCTCGGCCGGCGCATACCGCTTGGCGGCATCGAGCATCAGGCGCACCGATGGGCCTGCAGCCTCGCGCAGGGCCCGGGCCAGCACGATATCGCGCTGCGCGTCATAGAACGGGTGCACCTTGTAGGCGGCGAATCCCAGCGCCAGCGCCGCCTGCAGGTCGGCGAGGTAGGCATCCACCGAATCGTAGTGGCTGGAACTGGCATAGGCCTGCATCGCATCGCGCCGGCCGCCAAGTAGCCGAGCCACCGGCACGCCTCGCAGCTTGCCCGCCAGATCCCACAACGCCACGTCCAGGGCGCTGATCGCGAACACGCTGACATAACCGGCCGGCTCCAATACGGCCAGCGACGACCACAAGGCGGCAGGGTCGGCCGCATCGCGGCCGATCACCAGACCCCGCAGTGAAGCCGTTATCTGGTTGGCGATCACTGCACCCGACTGGCCTGCATGGGCACGCGCCAGCGAGTACCCTTCGGTCCCGTCATCGGTCTCGACGACGGTCAACACCAGTTCCAGTTCGCCCGCGAAGTTGCCGGCATGGATCGGAATCATCGGCTGCGCAAAAGCCACCGTGCGCACGGCCCGGATGTTCACGGTGCCGGTTCCGAGGTCAGGAAACGTTGCAGCGAGGCAGACAAGACGCGCACGACGCCTAGTCGACCTTGACCTTGAGCCTGACTGCCAGGTCGGTCCACAATTTCAAATCTTGCGCGATCACGGCAGCGAACTCGGCCGGCGTGCTGCCCACGATGTCCTGGCTGGCATTGGTCAAGGTCTCGCGCACCGCCGGGTCGGCCAGAACCTTGACCAGCTCCGCGTGCAGCCGGGCG
>CAZADK010000287.1:0-5918 GCA_964483855.1 uncultured Rhodoferax sp. | reverse complement strand
GTGCTGGGGGCCTTCATTGCCGACCTGGGCGACAACGGCCTGTGGGGCGCCGGCAACTACTTTGCCGCCAGCGGCTTCATCGGCGAACTGCGCTTCACCTTCGACGACGGTCTGGTCTCCAGCGGCGCTGGCGCCCTGGTCAACCATTTCGCGCTCTCACCGCTGCCGTTCTCGGTGGTGATCTCCGCCTATGGCGTGAACAACCAGATCGTCGAAACCCACACGGTGATGGTCGACACGGCTGCCGACAGCCTCAACGACGGGCTGTTCCTGGGCATCGTGCGCCCGCAGGCCGACATTCGCTCGATCTCGTTCAAGGGTAACGGGGTGGTACTCGACAACATGAGCTTCACGTCCCCGGTGCCCGAGCCCGGCGTCTGGGCGATGATGGCACTGGGCCTGGCCGCGGTGGGCGCGGTCGCTCGCCGCCGTGCTGCGCGTCGCGGGGTCTGAGCCCGATCGACGGTCCAGGCGGGCCCCGCAATGACGTCGCGACGCAGCGCCGGCCTGGCCTTGTTGGGTGGTGCCGCGCTTGCAGCCAATGCGGAGCGCGCGCAGGCGAATCAGACGCAGAGCAGCGTGTTCGAGGCCGTGGCGGACGCAACGATTTTTGCCGAGCAAACTGGCGGTACCGCCTACGACGCGGTCGCTGATGGCCGCGGAGGGAACCTGTGGACTTCGGTGCTAGCCGCCGGCGTGGTGCGGCGGGCACTCGTCCGTTTCGACCTGTCGGCCTTGCCGGCTGGCGCGCAGGTGGTGTCGGTGCAGTTCGAGGCGTTCATGATCCGGCTGCGCGAGCCGCAGACGATCATGCTGCACCGCATCACCGCGCCTTGGAGCGAGGGGCCCGCAAATGGTGGTGATGCCGGCATCGGCGCGTCTGCCAGTGCGGGCGACTGCACCTGGTCGCATCGCGTCTGGCCCAACCAGCCCTGGGCCGTTCGCGGCGGCGAATTCCTTGCTTCGGCCAGCGCTGGCGCTGCCGTGTCTGGCTGGCCCGCCCCGGTGCAGTGGGCGAGCACCCCGGAGCTCGTCGACGACGTGCAGGGTTGGCTCGAGGCCCCCGCCGGCAACCACGGCTGGATGCTGATCGGCACCGAGTCGGGCACGCAGAACGCGTCGCGACTGGCCAGCCGGGAAAATAACGGCGCCAGCGGACGTCCCCGGCTGCGAGTCGGTTGGCTACCGCAGACGGCTGATGCCGAGGTGCCCCTGCCGTTGTGGGCGCTGGCACTGTTCGGCGCGAGCGCCGGCCTCGCCCTTTGGCGCCGCCGGCGCAGCTGAACCGCGGCATTGACTGTGGCACGCGCCATCCCGCTGCTGGCCGGCCTGCTCTGGTTCGGTTTGCTGTACGGCCTGTACACACAGTGGCCGCAGTTGGCGCACTGGGCCATCGAGGACGCCACGGTACGCCCCGCCGCCGCGTTGCTGGCCTGGTGGGATCCCGGGATGCAGGCGCAGGCGCAGGGCTCGCGCCTGGTGGTGAGCACGGGCGCGTTGCAGGTGCTGCGCGGCTGCGAAGGCACCGATCTGGCGCTGCTGTCGGCCAGCGCCATGCTCGCAGCACCGCTGGCCTGGCGCTGGCGCCTCGCGGGGCTGGCGGTCATGCTGGCTGCGGTGTTCGTGCTCAATCAGGCCCGACTGCTGGTATTGCTGCAGGCGCACCTGAACATGCCGCAGCACTTTGACCAGCTGCACACGCTGTGGCTGCCGTTGCTGATGGTGCTGCTGCTCGGCGGCTTGCTGCTGACCTGGGTCGGGCGCTTCGCGCGGCCATGAAAGCTGCCGTGCTGCGCGCCCTGGTGGCCGCACCGCTGCTACTACTGCTGGCTTCGGCGGGTTCGCCACTGTTGCAGCCGCTGCTGCCGGCGGCGCGCACCGTGATGGGCTGGGCCGAACCGGCCTTTGCCGTCCAGAGCTTGCAGTTCCTGTTGCAGCCCGACGGCGAACGCTTGCGCGCCCAGGTGGCGATTGCGCGCCCAGTGGCGGTGGGGGAGCGGCTCGTGATGCCGCACCCGCGCGGGCGCGCCTACGCGCAAGTGCCTGCCGCCCAGGCCTGGTACGCACCGCTGCTGCTGGTTTTGCTACTGATCGCCTGGCCGGCGGCCGCCTGGGGTGAGGCACTGCTGCGCGCTGTGTTGGCGCTGCCGGCACTGGCGCTGGTGATGGCGCTGGACCTGCCGCTGGTGCTGCTGGCCGAGATCTGGAAACTGTTGCTCGACGCGCACGACCCCGGCGGCTGGAAGCTGCTGGTGGCATGGTCCGACCTGCTGCGCAGCGGAGGGCGCGTGATCACGGGCGTGTTGGCGGCAACGGCCGTATTGACAGTGGCCTGCGCGCTGGAACGCTTGCGGTTCGCGCGTCGGAGGCGACCGTCTTCAAGTACGGCGACTGGCCTGACTCGCCAAGCAGCGTCAAAGACCCAACCCTGCTGAAGGCTGACCCCCGCACCCGTCTGCATCGGAGTTCCACGATGCACACCGTCACCTTATGGACGACCGAGATAACGCCAACTTACATGAGACGGTTGAATAAAAGTGATGTTCTCCATGGCCAGTAGCACTGGCAGTCCGGATCCTTCGTAAAGCGATGGAAAAAATACACGCCTCAGCTTGCTGGAGCATCAAAGATGACGACTCGGTTGAATGGCAACTGGTAAAGACCACCGCATCTGAGTCTCAGACGATGTCTGTGTGCACCAGGCAGTTCGCGCGAACGGCGCAGGGTCAGGGTCGTTTGCCGAGATGCCGACTTGATGCCTACGAGCCTCGGCCCTGGCTGCCGCGCGGCCAACCAGATGGCGCGGAGGTCAGTCGCATCGGTCTTGTTGCCACTGACCAGGGACGCACGCACTTGCCAAAGGTGATCGCTCAAAGGCCGCTGACCTTTACCAGGACGCGGCGCTTGCTTGCTTCCTGCTGGTTGCCGATCAACTCAAGCCAAAAGGGTAGCAGCAAGCCGCAACGGAGCCGCGATGAAACCATGGCAACGATCGGCTGAAATCCACGACAAATCCGATCGTAGATAATCGGCAGATGAATATCGCAGCCGCCCTCAAAGTTGAAATCACCAGAGTAGCCCGAAAAGAAGTGCGCGCGGAGGTCAGCGCGTTGAAGAAGTCGGTGGCTGGCCACCGCTCGGACATCGCTGCGTTGAAGCGACAGATTGCTGAGCTCAAAAAGCAGAACCGGCAATTTGAAAAGGGCATTCGCAGGATGCCGGTGCACCAGATTGCTCAAGAGGTTGCGCCGAATAACTTGAGATTTCGCCCGGCCGGTCTTGCCGCGCATCGAAAGAGGCTGGGTCTGTCTGCACAAGCCATGGGGCGACTGCTTGGGGTGTCTGGCCAGTCAGTGACTGCCTGGGAATCCGGGAAAACGGTGCCCCGTCGCAGTCAACTACCGGCCATTGCCGAAGTCAGGAAGATGGGTAAGCGCGACGTTGAAGCGCGTGCGAACATCAATTAGATCCCGGATGCCGGCCAGACGACCGTGCGAAATCGGGTGATCGGTCGCTTCAATGGCTTCGACCGCTGGCCCGCACATTTTTCTGAACGGAACCTCCGATGACCCGCGCCAACTTGCGGGCCATTTGGCGCCTGCACCGAGGCAGCCCGGGAATGCGCGAACCAACCGTGCGGATCAGCCCTGTGCGGGCGAGCCCGTCCCGGTGGGCCCGAAAACATGGCGTTTGAAAACTCTATTGCCTCAGCAGATATCGCGCCGCGCGCGGCGCCGCACCGCTGCGCCGACCGCAAACAGGCCGGCCAGCATCAGGGCGTAACTTTCCGGCTCCGGCACGGCCGCGATGGTCACGCGGTAGGCGAGGAGCATGGTGTCGATGTCCTTGCCATCGTTGTAGGCGCTGCCGACCTGGAAGCCATCGCGTGTCGCGAAGTCATTGTCATTGGCGACGAAGAGGAAGTAATCGTCCGGCCGGGTCGGGTCCAGCGTCGGCAGCAGCACCAGTCCTTCCCACTTTTCCGACAGGTTGTCAAAGCCCGGCACCACGCCGTTGACCATGCCGAAGCGCGCCAGCTGCGCGTTGTCGTTGATGTCGAGGAAAGGCACGTACTGCGCCGGCGTGATGGCCGGATTCAGCACGCCGCCCGCTGCAATGATCGACTCGAAGCTTTCGCCGAGGATGTTGCTGGCGCCGCTGATGTCGATCACATCGACACGGCGCAGCTTCGATTCCTGTGTCCCCACTTCGAAACCGTTGCTGTCACGCGGCAGGATCAGCAGCTGGGTGTTCGACAGCGCCAGTATCTCGCTCTGAGCTGCGACCAGCGTATTCGCGCCCTGTTGGAATTTTGGCAGCTGCACGGCGTATTCGCCGGTCAGATTGATCTGGTCCAGATCGCCGATGTCGTAGGTGAACAGGCGCGTGTTGTTGCGTGTGGCGGCATTGGCGAGATCCTGACGCGCGGCACTCTGCAGTGCGGCGAACAGCGTCGTTCCGTCCGGCGACAACGACAGACCTTCGAAGCCCTGGTTGTTCGCGCGACCGAAACTCGGGTTGCCCGGGGCCGGGGCCGGCTGCCCGGCGGCGGCGTTGTTCGAGCTGTAGTCCGTTGCGCCGTTGCGCAGCGGGCGCACCGAACCGGCGACCGGCAGGGCGCCCATGAATTGGCCTGTCGCCGCAAAGCGGTAGATCGACGGGCCGTATTCGTCGCTGATGAGGCGCGAGCCATCCGGCAGCAGCACGATGCCTTCGGCGTCCAGACTGAGCTTGCCGTTGAAGGCCTGTGGCAGTTCGGGCAGCAGGGAAGTGGCCGCACGCGCGCCGCCGGACGCCAAACCGCCCGGCACCGGGTCGAGCCCGCTGAACGGCCGCGTACCGCCTCCGGACAGCGTTTCGTAGAGCAGGGTGGACTGCGTGAGTGTCAGGCCGATCTGGTTCTGCCCCAGACCGCTCGCCCCGCTGATGGCCGGCGTGAAGTCGACCGCGATGCGGTTGATGCGCGCCGTGTAATCGATGGTGCCGCCGATGTTGTAGCCGCGGTCGGGCGAGGCGAAGAACGTGCCGCTGTAGCTGTTGCCATTGCGCACCCAGGACGTCGGATCGGCCACCAGACCGGAAATCGAGCCGAAGGTTTCGCCGTGCTCGTCGCGCAGATTGGCGGCCAGGCGGCCGACGCCGACCAGTTCATGCAGCGTGAATGAGGTGCTGTTGACCACGGTCTGGGCCATCGCAAGCGGTGCGCTTCCCAGGCCGATCGTGATGGCCATTGCGAGTCGGGATATGCGGGCTATCGGGGTATTCATGTGACCTCCTGTGGGCTCGGTTGTGGTTGATGGTCGCTTGAGTCTCCACCGGCGGCATGACCGAGCTGTGACAGGCGCACAACACGCCTGCCTTGCTGTGATCGCACTTGCGCCCGCAGTCAGCGCCAGCGACGTCGATGGCGAAATCGCTGGCGACGCCGTCGAGGAACCAGTCGTCGATTGAAGCTTCGACGTATTGCGGGCCGACGAAGCACGCCGATGTCCGCTCGTTGTCGCTGGTGGGTTCAGATCTAAACTTGGTTTCATACGCATGCGCATCCGCTCCAGCCTTAACCGATAGACAAACCACATGAATCCATCTGACTTGATTGACGCCTTTTGCGAGCGCCCTGCCGCTGAAAAGGTGGTATTGGCCACCTTGGCCCTGATCGGGTCAGCGCCCGGCAAAGGTCGCCTGGTGGAGTATTTGCGCCAGGGGGGCTTTCGCTCGCAGGCCGGTATTGCCTACACCAATGCATCCATCAACAACGTTTTGTCTGCGCTGATACGGGTGGGTCTGGTGGAAAACATTACGGTGGGTGCATTCCGCTGCGCCAGCGCCGTGCAGGTCAACGCACTCAGAGGCGCCATGGCGAATGGCACTTTCAACAGGATCTGCGATGCCGTTGACGCAGTGGATCGGGTGAATTT
>CAZADK010000286.1:0-5925 GCA_964483855.1 uncultured Rhodoferax sp. | reverse complement strand
GTCGCGGCCCAGGTCCTCTTGCGCTACGTGTTCAACAGCTCCATCGATTGGGCGGACGAGTTGTCGCGCCTGTGTTTCGTCTGGTCGATCTTCCTGGCCATTCCCTTGGGTTTCAAGAGTGGCTCGCACATCGGCATCCAGCTGCTGGCGGCGCGGCTGCCGCAACCCATGCGCACGGTGGTGGCCCGTGCCGTGGCGGCAACGGGTGGCTGCCTGCTGCTGCTGGTGGCCTGGGAATCGGCGGTGATCGCCTGGGACCAGTGGGACGAGTTGCTGTCGTCGATACCGGCCAGTGCGGCCTGGTTCGTGGTTCCGCTGGTCGTCTGCGGCGTCCACGGTTTCTTGCACCTGCTGTGGCAAGCGCTGACGGGTGCCGCGCACAGCGATCCTGCACTGATGCCGGAGCCTGGCTGATGGTGCGCCGCAGCTTGCGCGTGGCTCGCCCACCGTTTGCCCTTGCGATGTCCCGGCCGCTGGGGCCGAGGGCGCCGCTCGCATCGGTCTCGTCCTGGACCCCATGGCTCGGGAGCGGCATTGCATGAGTCTGTTGATCGTCCTGGTGTTTTTCGGGGTCGCTCTGCTGGGCATGCCGCTGGCCTTGTCGCTGGGTGCGGCCGCCGTCGCCGGGCTTGCTGCCAGCAACGTCGATTTCAATTTGCTGCCGTCGCGGATGATGAGTTCGGTCAACGCCTTTCCGCTGATGACCATTCCCTTCTTCATTCTGGCTGTCGAGCTGATGCTCAAGGCCGGCGTGATGGAGCGCTTGATCGACCTGGCCAACACCATCGTCGGCCGCATGCGGGGCGGCCTGGCGCATGTGACGGTGCTGGCCGGCATGGGCCTGTCGACCGTGTCCGGCGCGGCGGTGGCCGATGCCAGCGCCATCGGCGGCACGTTGCTGCCATCGCTGCGCAAGCACTACGGCGTGGGTTTTTCCGCCGCGATCTGCGCCGCCGCCGCCAATCTGGGCCCGATCATCCCTCCTTCGGGCGCGATGATCGTCTACGCCTTCATGGCGGGGCCATCGGTCTCCGTGGGCGGCCTGTTCATGTCCGGTGTGGTACCGGGCGTGTTGCTGGTGTGCGGCATGTTGGCCCTGTGTTCGTTCATTGCCTGGCGCGGCAATTTCCCGTTGACCGGCGCGCCGTTCGCGTGGCACGCCGTTGGCCGTGAGCTCAAGCGTTCGCTGATCATCTTCCTGATGCCGGTGCTGGTCATCGGCGGCATCGTCGGCGGTGCGTTCACGGCCACCGAGGGCTCGGCCATCGCGGTTGTGTACGCCTTGTGTATCGGATTCTTCGTGACCCGCAGGCTGCGCCTGTCCGACCTGCCCGAGGCCATCGTGCGTGCCGCGATCACCTCGGCCGTGGTCGGCGCCATGATCGCGTTTGCCTCGGTCGTGACCTACATGCTGACCATCGACATGTTGCCGCAGACCCTGCTCGCGCTGATCCAGTCGCTGACCAGCAGCCCTATCACCTACCTGCTGCTGGTGGCGGCCGTGCTGCTGGTGGTGGGCATGTTCCTGGAGTCGAACGCCGCCTACATCATGCTGGTGCCGCTGCTGCATCCGATCGCCATGCAATACGGCATCGACCCGCTGCATTTCGGTTTCCTGTTCGTATTCAACCTGGTGATCGGCATGTTGACGCCGCCGGTGGGCGTGGTGTTGTTCGTGATCTGCGGCATCGCCCGGATCTCGCTGGGCGAGTTGAGCCGGCACATCTGGCCCTTCATCGCGTTGATGTACGCGTTGCTGATCGTGTGCATGTTCGTGCCGCAGGTGGTGCTGACGTTGCCGCGCATGATGGGATATTGACATGGCCTGCACACCGTCAGCGGCCGCGTTGTTTGCAGGCCAACGCCACTTCATCGGCACCATCACGCCGTCGGGCAACACGGTGGTCGAACGGGTCACGCTGGGCATCGTGCAAGCGTTGCCGCAGGTGTCGGCGCATTTTTCGCGCACGCCGGTGTTCGGCAGTGCCGATCCGTCGCCCGAGGCCTACGCCACCGAAGGCCTGCTGGCCGCCGCCCGGCTGCTGGCCCATGCGGCGCCGCAGGTGCTGGTCTGGAATGGCAGCAAGGGTGCGGGTATCGGTTTTGCGCATGACCGCGCGCTGGCGGACCGGATCAGCGCCGAGACCGGCATCACCACGACCACCTCCATCCTGGGACTCGTGGCTGTACTGGCGGCTGGCGGCATCGATCGCGTCGGCGTGGTCACCCCGTACACCGAGGCCGGTCATGCCAAGACCTTGCATTGCCTGGAGCGCGAGGGGCTCAGCTGTGTGGCGCATGCCCATGCAGGCCTGTCGGACAACCTGTCGTATGCCAGCGTGCCGGCACCGCAGATCGCCGAGATGGTGCGATCGGTGGGTGCTGCCAGGCCGCAAGCCGTGTTGTGCCTGTGCACCAATTTCCCGGCGGCCGTGGTGGCCGCGCCGATGGAGGCCGAACTCGGCATTCCGGTGTTCGACTCGACCGCGCTCGGGGCCTGGCATGCGCTGCAACTGTGCGGCGCCGACACCCGTGCCGCGGCGCCGGCCTGGGGCTCCCTGTTTCTTCGCACGTTGCCGTCGACCGCCTGAGCACAGCACACCGCATGGCCGAGACACTGATCATCCGCGATGCCCACGTGTTGTGCCTGGACGATGCCGACCAGGAGTGGGCGTGTGCCGACGTCGTGGTGCAGGCAGGGCGGATCGCCGGGCTCGGCCCGCAGGCCGCGCAGCACTGGAGCGCTGCGGTGGCGCGGGTCATCGATGGGCGAGGCTTGCTGGTGATGCCTGGGCTTATCAATGCGCATTTCCATTCGCCTGGCAACCTGATGAAAGGTTGCCTGGACAACATGCCGCTGGAGCTGTTCATGCTCCACGAGGTGCCGCCGCTGTCCGACGCCGGCGACAGCCAGCGCCTGATCTACGTGCGCACCGTGCTGGGTGCGCTCGAGATGTTGCGCCGCGGCATCACCTGCGTGCACGACGATGCCTACCATGTACCGGTGGCGAGCCAGCAGGGCATCGATGCGATCATGCAGGCTTATGCCGATGCCGGCATCCGCGCCACCGTGGCGATCGATCAACCCAATGTGGTCGAGTACGAAAAATATCCGTTCCTGGCGGAGTTGCTCACGCCGGAGCAACGCAGTGCGATGGATGCGGCGCCGCGCCAGGGCACGGACGAGCTGCTGGCGCTGTACCGGCACCTGATCGAGCGCTGGCATGGTGCGGCCGACGGTCGGCTGGCCGCTGCGGTGTCGTGTTCGGCGCCGCAGCGGGTCACGGACGATTACATGGCAGGCCTGTCGGCCCTGTCCCGAGCGCACGATCTGCCGTTCAACGTGCATGTGCTCGAGACCCGGTTGCAGCGCGTGCTGGGCGAGCACAAGTACGGTCATTCACTGGTGCGGCACCTGGCTGCGCAGGGCGTGCTGGACGAACGCATGCTCGTCATCCATGCGATCTGGGTCGATGACGCCGATATCGCGCTGTTGGCGCGCGCCGGCTGTACCGTGGCGCACAACCCTGTCTGCAATCTGCGGCTGGGCAGCGGCGTGATGCGCTGGCGGGCCTTGCGCGAGGCCGGTGTCGGCTTATGCCTGGGTACCGACGAGATGAACACCGACGACACCACGAACCTGTGGCAGGTCGCCAAGCTGGCAGCCTTGTTGCCCACCTTGTACGACGCCGACGACCGACTCTGGCCACGGGCCTGTGAATTTCTGCATGCGGCCACGCGCGGCGGAGCCCGGGCGATCCGGCGTGGCGCCGACCTGGGGCAACTCGTGGTGGGCGCAGCGGCCGACCTGTGTGTTCTCGATCTCGACACCCACGCGTTCACGCCTTTGAACGACCTGCGGCGGCAGCTGGTCTGCTGCGAGGACGGAAGCTCGGTGCGTTACACCGTTGTGCAGGGCCGTGTCATATACGAGGCCGGTCAAGTCGCCGGCATCGACGAAGTGGCGTTGCGCGCCGAGGCGCGCGCGTTGATGGCCGACTACCAGGCCCAACTGGAGCCTGCGCGCGCGCAGGCCCGCGCGCTGGAACCCGCCTACCGCGCCATGCTCGAGCGCGCGCAGGCCACTGCGGTGGGCATGCAGCGGCGGCTCGATGCGCTCGCGCCGCATTGAGCATTTTTTTCGACGATTGTTTTCATCCACCAACCCCAGGAGTTCTCCCATGAAACTACGCCTCGCCACCACCTTGTTGGCTCTGATGCTGAGCGCTGCGCCAAGCCTGGCGCAGGACAAGATCAAGTACAGGGTCATCGGCCAACCGCTGGCCGGCGGCATGATCCAGAAACACCAGGAACAGCCGTTCTTCGAGAACATGGCGCAAAAGACCGGTCTGCCGATCGAGGTCGAGTACAAGCCGCAGGACACCACCGGCGTCAAGGACACCGAGTTGCTGCGTATCCTGGAGTCCGGCCTGTTCGACATCGTATCGTTGCGCATGGCGCAGATCTCGCGCGACGAGCCGCTGACCATGGGTTTCGACCTGGTCGGACTGAACCCGGACTTCAAGACCGCCCGTGCCACGACGAAGGCCTATTACGAGGTGCTCGACAAACGCCTGCAATCGCGTTTCGGCGGCAAGTTGCTCAGCGTCTGGCCGGCCGGGCCGCAGGTGTTGTTCTGCAAGAAGCCCATCACCAAGCTGGCCGACGTCAAGGGACTGAAGGTGCGGGTGTTCGACCAGAATTCCGCCAAGTTCTTCGAGAAACTCGGCGCCACCGCGATCCCGCTGAGTTTTGGCGAGGTGCACCAGAGCCTGTCGTTGGGCGTGGTGGACTGCGCGATCACCAGCTCCTTGTCGGCGAACTCGGCCAGCTGGCCGGAGGTATCGACCCATGTATTGCCGATCGGCGTGCAATTCGCGATGAACGGTTATGCGATTGGCCTGTCGGCATGGAAAAAGCTGACCCCGGCACAGCAGGTGCAGCTGCAGGCCGGCTTCACCGCGCTGGAGAACGACATCTGGAAGTACTCCGAGGAACTGGCGGTGGACGCGGTGAACTGCAACACCGGCAAGACGCCGTGCACCTTGAAGAAATTCAACCTGGTCAGCGTGCCGGTCACCGCAGCCGACGTGGCTCTGGTGCGTGACGCGATGCGCGATGTGTCGCTGCCGACCTGGATCGAAACCTGCGAGAAGACCGCGCCCGGATGCGGCGCCGAATGGCGCAGGACCGTCGGTGCCGTCGTTGGCGTAAAGTAAACCAGCCATGAAACGGGCTCTGGAGCGGCTGCTGGCCAACCTGTTCGGATTGGCTTTCCTGGGCCTGTCGGTGCTGGTCACCGCGGAGACAGTCCTGCGCAAGGTGTTCAACATCTCGTTGCAGGGCGCCGCAGAGCTGGGTGGTTATGCGCTGGCCATCGGCTCGGTGATCGGTTTCAGCCTGGCCGTGGCCGGGCGCAACCATATCCGGGTCGATGTCTTCCACGACCGTTTCCCGCAGCGGGTGCAGGCCTTCATGAACTGGTTGTCTGCGGTCGCACTCGGACTGCTGGCGCTGTTCCTGGTCGGTGTCTGCCTGCGGGTCATCACCAAGACCATCGAGTACGGCAGCACGGCCCAGACCCCCTGGGCCACGCCACTGGTGATTCCGCAGTCGGTCTGGTATGCGGCGTTGTGGGTGTTTGCCGGCTACGCGGTGTTCTACGCCGCGCGCGCCAGCTGGCTCTACTTCAGCGGCCGGCGCGAGCAACTACTGGCCGAGTTCCATCCCAAAAGCGCCAAGGAGGAGCTCAGCGAAGAACTCGAAAACCTGGCGCAACGCAGTGGCGGAACAGAAGGGAACGGGCGATGAGCGCCGCCGGGCCGCTCCCAAGGCGCTCAGTCCCGCAGTCCGCGGGACGGAGGGAAATCCGATGAGCGCCGCCGGGCCGCTCCCAAGGCGCTCAGTCCCGCAGTCCGCGGGACG
>CAZADK010000285.1:4340-5943 GCA_964483855.1 uncultured Rhodoferax sp. | reverse complement strand
GCATTGGAAGGCTCAAATGTGAGCCCGATCGAAACCATGGTCGGCATGATCCAGACCGCGCGCCAGTTCGAGATGCAGATGCGCCTGATCCAGAGCGCGGAGTCGAACGACCGCTCGGCCGGCCAGTTGCTGAGCCTGCAAGGCTGAGAGCGCGACACCACCCGGCGCACCACCAAACCCCGAGGACAAACACACCATGATCAACTCGCTCTGGATCTCGAAAACCGGCATGGAGGCCCAGCAGACCCAGCTGGACGTGATCTCGCACAACCTGGCCAACGTCTCCACCACCGGCTACAAACGCGCGCAGGCGGTGTTCGAGGACCTGATGTACCAGAACCTGCGCCAGGTCGGATCGAACACGTCGGACCAGTCGCAGTTGCCCACCGGCTTGCACCTGGGCCTGGGCGTGCGCACCGTCGCCACCAGCCGCTCATTCGCCCAGGGCACGATCCAGCAGACATCGAACAACCTGGATGTCGCGATCCAGGGCAACGGCTTCTTCCAGATCACGATGCCCGACGGCTCCAACACCTACACCCGCAACGGCTCGTTCCAGCTCGACAACCAGGGCCGGCTGGTGACCGCCGGTGGTCTGGCGGTGGCCAACGGCGTGACCGTGCCGGCCAACGCCAAGAACATCTCGATCGCCACCGACGGCACCGTCACCGCGACCATTCCCGGCACGCCGTCGCCGCAGCAGATCGGCAACATCATCCTGGCCAGCTTTATCAATCCGGCAGGTCTGGAGCCGCTGGGCCAGAACCTGTTCGCCGAGAGCCCTGCGTCGGGACAACCCAATACCGGCACACCCGGCGCCAATGGCATCGGCACCGTCACCCAGGGTTTTCTGGAAACCTCCAACGTCAACGTGGTGCAGGAGCTGATCACGATGATCCAGACCCAGCGCGCCTACGAGATGAATTCCAAGGCGATCCAGACCTCGGACCAGATGCTGCAAAAACTCGGTCAACTGTGATGTTCTCTTGCTCGCTCCTTCGCGCCATCATCGGCGCCGCGCTGCTCGCCGTGCTGGCCAGCGGCTGCGACACCCTGCCCAAGACCGAACGCGTCGACTTCACACCGCCACCCTCGCCGATCGTCGCCCGGGCCGCCGAACCACGCCCGGTCACCGGCAGCCTGTACCACACCGCCAGTTACCGCCCGCCGTTCGAGGACTATCGGGCACGCATGATCGGCGACGTGGTGACGATCCTGATCACCGAAAACGTCACCGCCAGCCAGAAATCGTCTTCCACCGCCAACCGATCTTCGTCAATGGACGCCGGCGTGGCGGCCTTTCCGTTCGCCAAGGCATCGACGCTGGGCAAGCTGTCGCTCAACGCCTCCACCAACAACGACTTCGCTGGCGCCGGTGCGACCGAAAGCGCGAACCGCTTCTCGGGCTCGATCACGACCACCGTGGTTGACGTGTTGCCCAACGGCCACCTGGTCGTGACCGGTGACAAGCAGATCGGCGTGAACCAGAACGTCGACGTGCTGCGCTTCTCGGGCACCGTGGATCCGCGTGCCGTCCAGGCCGGTGGCCTGGTCAGCTCGACCCAGGTCGCCAACGCACGCATCGAATCGCGTGGCCGCGGAG
>CAZADK010000285.1:0-4330 GCA_964483855.1 uncultured Rhodoferax sp. | reverse complement strand
TTTCTTCATGGCGTTACTGCCATTCTGACGACATGACAAGCATGCACAACACCGCCCGTTCCCTGCGCCGCCGCTGGCGCCAATTGGCGATCGCCTGGTGCGCCGGCCTGGCCATGGTGTTCGGCTTGCCAGCCTCGGCGGCCCGGATCAAGGAAGTGGCTGCGGTCGAAGGCGTGCGCACCAACCAGCTGACCGGATTCGGGCTGGTCGTGGGTCTGGACGGCACCGGCGACCAGACGACCCAGATGCCCTACACCTCGCAGGGTATGAACAACTACCTGCAACAGATGGGCATCACGCTGCCGGCCGCCGGCCTGTCGCAGTTGCAGCTCAAGAATGTGGCGGCGGTGCTGGTCACCGCGCAGCTGCCGGCGTTCGCGCGGCCAGGGCAGGCGATGGACGTCAACGTATCGTCGATGGGCAACGCCAAGTCGCTCAAGGGCGGCATGCTGATCACCACGCCGCTGCGCGGCGTCGATGGCGAGGTCTATGCGCTGGCGCAGGGCAACCTCATCGTCGGCGGCGCCGGCGCCTCGGCCGGAGGCAGCAAGGTGCAGATCAACCACCTGAGCGCGGGCCGCATACCCGGTGGTGGCCAGGTCGAGCGCTCCGTGCCCACGCCGCTGCTCGCCGGCGACACCATCTCGCTGGGCCTGTCCGCGTCCGACTTCCAGACCGCTCAACGCGTGGCCCAGGCGATCAACCGCCGCTTCGGGCAAGGTTATGCGCGCGCGCTCGACGGGCGCACGGTCGAGGTCCGGGCGCCGGTCGATCCGAACGCACGCGTCAGCTTCATCGCCGAGATGGAGGAACTGACGCTGGAGTCCTCGGTGCCGGCGGCCAAGGTGGTGATCAACGCGCGCACCGGCTCCATCGTGCTGAACCAGGCGGTCACGCTGGGCGCATGCGCGATCGCCCATGGCAACCTGTCGATCACCATCAGCAGCACGCCGGTGGTCAGCCAGCCCAATCCGCTGTCGCCGGGCCAGACCGTGGTGGCACAGCAGTCGAACATCAAGATCACGCAGGAACCCGGCATCCTGATGCAGATCCCGCCCTCGCCGCAACTGGCCGACGTGGTGCGGGCACTCAATGCATTGGGCGCCACGCCGCAGGACCTGCTCGCCATCCTGCAGGCGATCAAGGCCGCGGGTGCCCTGAACGCCGAGCTGGAGGTGATCTAGGATGAAACGGCTCCCACGCTCACTGCGTTCGCTGGTCGTGCCTCGGTGCGGCCGTGCGGCATTGACATGACTTTCAGCACCATCCCCAACGCATCGAACGCGCTCGCGGCCGACGCACGCTCGCTGGACGCTCTCAAGCTCAAGGCCGGGCAGAACAGTGCCAGCGCGGTCAAGGAGGCGGCCAGGCAATTCGAGTCCTTGTTCATGCGTGAACTGATCAAGAGCATGCGCGAGGCCACCATGAAGTCGGGGCTGCTCGACAGCCCTGGCGGCGACCTGAGCGAGGACCTGCTGGACCAACAGCTCGCGGTGCACATGTCCGGCCTGCCCGGCGGCCTGTCGGACATGATTGCGCGCCAGTTGTCGCAACGCATCTCCGGGGAATCGATCCCCGTGCCCGCGGTGGCGCCTGCACCGGCACCCGCGGAAGCACCCGGCGCCGGGCGTCCGACCGGCAGCCAGAGTGCATTTGTGGAGCGTCATGCCGCCGCAGCCGCGCGGGTCGAACAGGCCAGTGGCATTCCTGCCGCCTTCATGCTCGGCCAGGCCGGCCATGAGACCGGCTGGGGCCGCAGCGAGATCACGATGGCGAACGGCTCGCCGTCGTTCAACCTGTTCGGCATCAAGGCCACTGGCGGCTGGAGTGGCAAGGTGGCCGAAGTCACGACCACGGAATACGTCGACGGCGCTGCCCGCAAGGTGGTCGCGAAGTTCCGGGCCTACGACTCGTACGAGGATTCGCTGCGCGACTATGCCCGCCTGATCACCCGCAGCCCGCGTTACGCCCAGGTCAGCCAGCAGACCGATTCCGTCCAGGCCTGGGCCACCGGCCTGCAGCGCGCCGGTTACGCGACCGACCCGGACTATGCGTCCAAGCTCAGCCGGGCGATCAACATGACCTTGCGATTGCAACGGGCGCAGAACGCCTGACGATCCATGCCCACGCTGCTCAACATCGGCACCAGTGCCCTGCTGTCCAACCAGCAGGTGTTGCGCACGACCGGCAACAACATCGCCAACGTCCACACGCAGGGATACACGCGCCAGACCGTCAAGCTCGAAGCTGTCCAGGGCCAGTACCAGGGCAAGGGTTATGACGGGGGCGGCGTCGATGCGGTCACCGTGCTGCGCAACCACAGCGACATGCTGACGCGCCAGGTGGCGCTGACCGGCTCCATCGCCGCGGCCGACGAAAAACGCCTGGAGCAACTGCGCAAACTCGAAGACCTGCTTCCCGGCGGAGCCACCGGCCTGGGCGCCGCCATGGGTGACATGCTCAATGCGTTCTCTGACGTCGCCAACGCACCGACTGACCTGACCGCCCGCACGGTGGTGCTGGCGCGGGCCGACGAACTGGCGGCCCGATTCCGCTCAGCCGCAGGCAACATGCACAACTTGCGCGACAGCCTGCGACTCGAACTGGCCGAGGAGGTACGCATGGTCAACAGCCTGGCCTCGCGCATCGCCAATGTGAACCGCGAGGTCGCCAATGCGCTGGGCTCGGGCCACACGCCGAACGACCTGCTGGACCAGCGCGAAGAACTGCTGCGCGAACTCAACACCCATGTGCAGACGACGACCATTGCAGCCAACGACGGCACGCTGAGCGTGTTCGTTGCCTCAAGCCAGCCACTTGTGCTGGGCACCAGGGCATCCTCGGTGGCGCTGCAACCCGGCGACTTTGGCGACCCGCTCCGATCCAAGCTGACGATGCAACGCGACGGCGTGACCGCCGTGATGCACGAAGCCATGCTCGGCGGCGGCAGCCTGGCCGGACTGCTGCGTTTCGGCAATACCGACCTGGCCGATGCCGGCAACCTGCTCGGACGCATGGCACTGGCACTGGGCACGGTGGTGAACCAGCAACACAGCCTTGGACTGGACCTGTCCGGCAACCCGGTGGGAAACCTGTTCACACTGGGTCCGATTCCCGATGCCTTGCCCGCACTGGCCAACAGCGGCGGCGCCAGCGTCCAGGTGGCGGTGCAGGCCAGCCCAGCCAGCGGCGCGCCGGCGCTGGCGCCATCGGACTATGAAATCATCTTCACCGGCGCCAGCACCGGATCGATCCGCCGGGCCACCGACGGACAGGTCACGACCTTCAGCACGGTACCGGCCCAGATCGATGGCCTGGACCTGCAAGTCACCGGCACGGCCAACGCCGGCGACCGCTTCCTGATCACGCCTTACCGGCAGGTGATACAGAACATGGATGTGGCGTTTGCCTCACCGCGCTCGCTGGCGGTGGCCAGCCCGGTGGTGGCCACCGCTGGAACGACCAACCTGGGTTCCCTGACGCTGCAGACGCTGCTGCCCCGGCAAGCCGACGCCAACCTCGCGCAGACCGTGACGCTGACCTTCACCGGAGCCGGCTCGTTCAACGTGACCGGCACCGGCACCGGCAATCCGACCGGCGTGGCCTATGCGCCGGGCCAGCCGATCAGCTTCAACGGCTGGTCGCTCACGCTCAAGGGCTCGCCGCAGCCCGGCGACACCTATACCGTGCAGGCGAATGCCTTTCCGGCTATCGATGCCGGCAATGCGCACGCGATGCTGGCGATTCGCGACCTTGCCCTGTTCGACGGAGCGGACACGACCGACGGATATGCCGCGCTGTTGTCCGACATCGGCGTGCGGGTGCAAAGCGCAGGATTCGCCAGCGCGGTGTCGCGGTCGATCGCCGACACCGCGACCAAGGACCAGGCAGCCGTGTCCGGCGTCAACCTGGACGAGGAGGCCGCCAAGATGCTGCAATTCCAGCAGGCCTATCAGGCCTCGGCCAAGATCCTGCAGGTGTCGCAAACGCTGTTCGACACCCTGATCCAGAGTCTGGGCCGCTGAAGCCCGGCCTGCCCCCGGCTTTTCTGAAACCCCTCCATCATGCGTATAGGAACCGCCAACACCTACGACAACGCACTGCAGTTGTTGTACAAGCGCCAGAGCGAACTGGCAGGCCAGCAGGAACAGCTGAGTTCGGGCCTGCGTGTCAACCGGGTCAGCGACGACCCGCTGGCCGCGGCCCAGGCTGAACGTGTCATGGTGCGCCTGGACCGCATCGAGACCGACCAGCGCGCGCTCGAAACCCAGCGTGCAGCGTTATCTGGCGCCGAAGCCGGATTGGGCGAGGCGATCGGACTGATGCAATC
>CAZADK010000284.1:0-5945 GCA_964483855.1 uncultured Rhodoferax sp. | reverse complement strand
ATCCGCATCCCGGTGCACATGATCGAGACCATCAACAAGATGAACCGCATCAGCCGCCAGCACCTGCAGGAATTCGGCTTCGAGCCCGACGCCAGCGTGCTGGCCGAGCGCATGGAGATCCCGGAAGACAAGATCCGCAAGATCATGAAGATCGCCAAGGAACCGATTTCGATGGAAACCCCGATCGGCGACGACGACGATTCGCACCTGGGCGACTTCATCGAGGACAGCGCCAACACCGCGCCGATGGACGCGGCCATGCAGGCCGGATTGCGCGACGTGGTCAAGGACATCCTGGACAGCCTGACGCCGCGCGAAGCCAAGGTCTTGCGCATGCGTTTCGGCATCGAGATGACCAGCGACCACACCCTGGAAGAAGTCGGCAAGCAGTTCGACGTGACGCGTGAACGCATCCGCCAGATCGAGGCCAAGGCACTGCGCAAGCTCAAGCATCCGAGCCGCTCGGACAAACTGCGCAGCTTCACCGACAGCCTGTAGCCGCTCGTTTCCCGCAAGCGCAAAGCCGCTGACCCGGTGCCGGGCAGCGGCTCTTTTTTCGGCTGGCGGTCGCCGGCCGGCGGCGGCGGCGCCGTGGGTTTGCCCAGGCCGCGCCGCCCTGCCAGGCGTTTTCAGCGCGCCAGGTACAACTGCTCCAGCCGCTTGCGCTGCGACGAACCCAGACCGATGGCGTCTGCCAGGTAAACCTCGAGGCTGCCGTAGTCCGATTCCACCACTTGCAGCGCAGCCTCGAGGAACCGCGGCTGGACTTTCCACAACACATCGAGCACGTCCTGCGGTGCGAAACCGACCGCCGATTTCGGCTGCCGGTAATGTGCATTGGTCAGCAGATAGTCCTGCATCACCACCGTGCGCGGAACGCCCAGCGCCGACAGAATCAGTGCGGCGGCGAAGCCGGTGCGGTCCTTGCCAGCGGTGCAGTGGAACACCAGCGGTGTGTCATCGTGCAGCAGATGGTCGAACAAGGCGGCAAAACGAGGGCTGTTGTCCAGCACGAAGTCACGATAGGTCTGCTCCATCAGCTCGACCGTCGCCTGCGGCGTCAGTGCCTTGCCGGTGGCCAGCAGCGACTGCATGCCTTGCACCACCGTCGGTTCGATCGACAACGCGTGCACCGTGACACCCGGCATCACGCAGGGAACCATGGCGCGCTCCCGCGCGCCGCGGAAATCGCAGACCCGCGCCAGCCCGAGGTCGGACAGGGCCTGCACATCGTCCCGCGTGAGTTCGCCCAGGTGGTCGGATCGGAACAGGCGGCGCCAGCGAACCGGGCGGCCATCGTGGCCGACGTAGCCGCCGAGGTCGCGGAAGTTGGTGCTGCCCCGCAGTTCCAGGCGGCGAGAGGGATTGTTCATGGCGGCAATGGTACGGGACAAAAGCCCGACCCCTGGTCGCCTGGTGAACACGCGCGCCCAGGCACCGAACCTTCGCGCGCTACCATCGCAACCCATGTCCAACCTGTCCGACGCCGACAATCGCAAGGGAATCGTCGCCATCTGCCTGGCGATGGGTCTGTTCATCGCCAATGATGCGCTGGTGAAGTATGTCAGCGAATCCTTGCCGGCGGCGCAGCTGATCTTCATCCGCGGTGTTTTCGCCACCAGCCTGTTGCTGGCGGCTGCGCTGGCCATGGGCGCATTGCGGCCCAGGACGCTGGCCCGCGATGGCGCCTGGCAACAGCTGACCCAGCGCCCGGTGCTGGCGCGAGCGGCACTGGACGCCCTGGCCACCATGGCGTACCTGACCTCGCTGTTTCACCTGCCGATCGGCAACGCATCGGCGATCAACATGGCCTCGCCGGTGTTCATTGCGGTGTACGCCGCTGTTGCATGGCGGGAGCGGGTCAGCTCGGCACGCTGGCTGGCCATTGCCGGCGGCTTCGCCGGTGTGTTGCTGATCGTGCAACCGGCCGCGGACGGTTTCAACGCCTGGAGCCTGATGTGCCTGTTCGCCACCTTGCTGCACACCGGCCGTGACCTGATCACCCGCAAGATCGCGCTGACCGTACCGTCCATACTGATCACGTTGACCACCTCGATTGCGGTGCTGTTGCTGACCGGTCCCTGGAGCCTGTTGCAAGGTTGGAAGCCCGTCGACGCAACCCAACTGGGCCTGCTTGCAGCCGCCAGTGTGTTCCTGAGCACCGCCTACTACGCGGTGATCGTTGGCATGCGCAGCGGCGAACTCAGCCTGGTGGCGCCGTTCCGCTACACCGCTTTGATCTACGCCTTGTTGCTCGGCTGGCTGGTGTGGGGCGAGGTGCCGAACCTGATGGCGTGGTCCGGCATCGTGTTGATGGTGGTGGCGGGCGTTTTCATGCTGCGCGCCGGGCGCAGCGCCGGCATCGGCAAGACCGCAGGCTGAGCGACAATTCGTCGGCCCGCAGTGGCGGGCATTCGCGTCGAAGTTTCCCACGCGGTAGCGACCCGTGCCGGGGCAGTATCGCCGCGCAACCCAGGAGTAACAGATGAACACAATCGCAGGCGTGATCGGCCTGGGAGCCATGGGCAGCGGCATCGCCCAGACCTTGCGGCGCGCCGGTTACCAGGTGCATGCTTTCGATGTACGGCCAGAGGCAGCGCAGGCTTTTGCCCGCGATGGCGGTGTGGCCTGTGCGTCGCCGGCCGAACTGGCAGCGGCTTGCGATGTGGTCGTGTCGGTCGTGGTCAATGCGCAGCAGACCGAACAGGTCCTGTACGGGCCGCATGGCTGCGCCGCGGCCATGCGTGCAGGTTCGGTGTTTGTGATGTGCTCGACCGTGGACCCGAACTGGTCTGTCACGCTGGAACAACGGCTGGCCAGCCAGGGCCTGCTCTACATCGATGCGCCCATTTCCGGCGGGGCCGCCAAGGCGGCCAGCGGCGCGATGACGATGATGACGGCCGGCACACCGGCGGCCTATGCGAAAGCCGATCCGGTGCTGCAAGCCATGGCCGGCAAGGTCTACAAACTCGGCGACCGCGCGGGCGCGGGCAGCAAGGTCAAGATCATCAACCAGTTGCTGGCGGGTGTGCATATCGCTGCTGCGGCCGAAGCGATGGCGCTCGGGCTGCGCGAGGGAGTCGACCCGGCCGCGTTGTACGAGGTCATCACCCACAGTGCCGGCAACAGCTGGATGTTCGAAAACCGCATGGCCCACGTGCTGGCGG
Source organism: uncultured Rhodoferax sp. (assembly GCA_964483855.1). Classification (GTDB taxonomy): domain Bacteria; phylum Pseudomonadota; class Gammaproteobacteria; order Burkholderiales; family Burkholderiaceae_C; genus CAISIP01. The sequence goes on along the minus strand of CAZADK010000284.1, from coordinate 2,778 downwards.
CAGACTACACGCCGCTGTCGGCAGTCGATATCTTCGTCAAGGACCTGGGCCTGGTGCTCGACATGGCGCGTGCCAGCAAGTTTCCGCTGCCACTGTCGTCCACCGCGCACCAGATGTTCATGCAGGCGTCCACCGCCGGCTTCGCGCGCGAGGATGACAGCGCGGTGATCAAGATCTTCCCCGGCATCACGCTGCCCGCGGGAAAATCTGCCGACTGACCTGAACCCCGCACCGACCGACACACCCGTAGCGCAACTGCCATGGCTTCCATTCTCCTGGGCTGCATTGCCGACGACTTCACCGGCGCAACCGACCTCGCCAACAACCTCGTGCGCGCCGGCATGCGCACCGCGCAGACGATCGGCGTGCCGGACCGAGCGCTGAGCGCCGATGTCCAGGCCGTCGTCGTGGCGCTGAAATCACGCACGATCGCACCCGCCCAGGCGGTGGCCCAGTCGCTGGACGCCTTGCGCTGGCTGCGCGCGCAAGGTGCGCGCCAGATCTACTTCAAGTACTGTTCGACCTTCGACAGCACGGCGCAGGGCAACATCGGTCCGGTGACCGAGGCGCTGATGGATGCACTGGCAACCGATTTCACGATCGCCACCCCGGCGTTTCCGGACAACAAGCGCACGGTCTTCAAGGGTTACCTGTTTGTCGGCGATACGCTGCTGAACGAAAGCGGCATGCAGAACCATCCGCTGACGCCGATGACCGATCCGAACCTGGTGCGGGTCATGCAGGCACAGACGCGGCGCAAGGTCGATCTGATCGACTACAGCGTGGTCGCGCGCGATGCACAGGCGGTGCGCGACCGGATGACGCGCCTGCGTGCGGACGGCGTGGGTGTGGCGATCGTGGACGCGCTGACCAATGACGACCTGCTGCGCCTCGGACCGGCCCTGAAGGACCTGCCGCTGGTCACTGCCGGTTCGGGGGTGGCGATCGGATTGCCGCAGAACTTCGGCATCGAGCCGTCCTCGCAGGCCAGCGCGTTGCCTGCGGCAGCGGGCCTGCAGGCGGTCGTGTCCGGCAGTTGCTCACCGGCCACCCAGCGGCAGGTCGCCGCTTTCATCGCCTCCGGTCGTCCCGCGCGCGCGCTTGACCCGATGCAGCTCGCCGCGGGTGCCGATGTGGTGGCCCGGACACTGGCATGGGCCGAGCCCTTGCTGGGGGACGGGCCGGTGCTGGTCTACTCCACGGCCGATGCCGGCTCGGTGAGGGCGGTGCAATCGCAACTCGGTGTCGGCGCAGCCGGCGCCATGGTCGAGCATGCCATCGCGGCGATTGCCCGGGGACTGGTCGAGCGCGGCGTGCGGCAACTCGTCGTGGCCGGAGGCGAAACCTCGGGCGCCTGCGTGCAGGCCCTGGGCATCGCCCAGATGCAGATCGGTCCTCAGATTGACCCGGGCGTGCCGTGGTGCCATGCGCAATCATCGGTTGGCGACATGCACCTCACGCTCAAGTCGGGCAATTTCGGTGCCGACGACTTCTTCATGAAGGCCTTCGGCCTGTTGCAAGGCTGAGCAGCGCTTCAGCGCAGGCCTGGCACACCGTCGCGCCACCTGCCACTCGGCCCGCTCAGCTGCGCACGCGCGCAATCTCCATCCGGGCCTGGCGGGCGTGCATCAGAAAGTCTCGGTGTCGACCTCGCCCGATGACTGCGCGTTGTAACGCGCGCCGACCACGGTGTGCTGGTTGATCAGGGCCTGCACCGCCGCAATGAGGTCCAGGCTCAGCTGCACCTGCGTGGCGCCAAGGTCCTCGTGCAGGTGATCCACGCTGGTCGTGCCCGGTATCGGGATGATGTGTGGCGCCTTGTGCAACAGCCACGCCAGCGCCAGCTGGGCCGGCGTGCAGCCCGCGTCACTGGCCAGCTGCCGGTAAGCGGGCAGCAGCTTCAGGTTGGCTGCATAGTTGTCGGCGGCAAAGCGAGGCATGCCACGGCGGATGTCCTTGGCCTGCAAGGTGTCGACGTCGTGCAGCGCATCACACAGGAAACCCCGCGCAACCGGACTGAACGCGACAAACGCCGCCCCGATGTCCTTGCACGCTTGCAATACGGCGATCTCCGCATTGCGGCTCCACAACGAGTATTCGGTCTGAACAGCGGCGATCGGATGCACTGCGTGTGCCTTGCGCAGCGTTGCCGAGGACACCTCGGAAAGCCCCAGCGCCCGCACCTTGCCCGCGCGCACCAGATCGGCCATCGCGCCCACGCTGTCCTCGATCGGCACTTGCTTGTCCCAGCGATGCAGGTAGTACAGGTCGATCACGTCGGTCTGCAGGTGGCGCAGGCTGTTCTCGCAGTCACGGCGAATGGCATCGGGCGAGCCGTCGATGACCCGCTTGACGCCATCGGGAAACGCGACACCGGCCATGCCGCCCTTGCTGGCCAGCGTGAACCGGCTCCGATGTGACTGCAATACCTGCCCCAGCAGCTTTTCGTTCGCGCCAAAGCCGTACAAGGCCGCTGTGTCGAACAAGGTCACGCCGGCATCGAGCGCCGCGAGCAGCACCCGTTCACCTTGCTCGGGTGACGGCGGCGTGCCATAGGCATGGCTGAGGTTCATGCAGCCCAGCCCAATGGCGGAGACGGTGAACGGGCCGAGTTGTCGTTGCTGCATCATGGAATTCCTGTCATGGGGGCCAAGGGATCGATCAGCCCAGCTGCTGCTCCAGTTGGTGAAGCACCTGGTAACACGGTAACACGCTGGCCACGCTGGCATTGGGTTCGCGGCCCTCGCGAATGGCGGCAAAAAAATCGCGGTCCTGCAG
>CAZADK010000283.1:0-5987 GCA_964483855.1 uncultured Rhodoferax sp. | reverse complement strand
CGGGTCCAATCCCTGTGTACCGAGATTCAGTCGATGCTGGCCGCGACTTTCCGCCAACTCAACGGCGAGCATGGTTTTTCCCTGCAGGCGCCGGCAGTTCCGGAATTGGCCAGCTTCGTGCGTGACCTCGACATGGTCGAGCGGGGCCATCTGCAATACATCGGCGTGGCCAATACCTTTCGCCTGGCGCAGGCCGATTTCGCCGATCGCCTGGTGCGCGCGCTGGCCACGCGACTGCGTACCATCCATGAGACCGCCCTGGGCGACGTGGAGTTGTGGAGCAAGACCGCTGCAGCGCAACTCGATGCGCAACTGCGCGAGCGCAGGCGCAATTTCGCGCGTCGCATCGAGGCGATCGATCGTATTCAGCAGGCCACAGGCGGGCTCGCCGACCGCATCCGCGAGATCGACGCGCAGGAGGCGACCATCAACGAACTCGAGGCCAAGCTTGGGGAGCTGACGAGCTACCTGATCCGGGTGCGTGAGCCGAAAGCGGCCCCAGCGGTTGAGCCGGCGCTGATGACCGAGTCGGTGACAGCCCGATCTTGACAAGCCCCGGAGCCCGATTTGCCAGCCAGGTGGTGGCCTGGCAACTGTTGCACGGTCGTCATGACCTGCCGTGGCAGAACACGCGTGACCCTTACCGGGTCTGGCTGTCGGAGGTGATGCTGCAGCAGACCCAGGTCAGCACCGTCATTGGCTACTTCCAGCGCTTTGTGACCCGTTTCCCGGACGTGCGCGCATTGGCGCGGTCGAGTCTGGACGACGTCATGGGCCTGTGGAGCGGGCTGGGTTACTACAGCCGTGCGCGCAACCTGCATCGCTGCGCGATCGAGGTGGTCCAGCACTGGGATGGGGTGTTTCCGGGTGATGCGCGGACCCTGGCCAGCCTGCCCGGGATCGGCCGCTCCACCGCAGCGGCGATCGCTTCATTGTGTTTCGGCGAGCGTGTGGCGATTCTCGATGCGAACGTGCGCCGGGTGTTGACACGTGTGCTGGGTTTCGATGCCGATCTGGCGCTGCACTCCAGCCAGCAGCGATTGTGGGACGCCGCGACCGACCTGTTGCCGCGCCGCACGCTGGAGCAGGCGATGCCGCGTTACACCCAGGGCATGATGGACCTGGGTGCGACGGTGTGTCTGCCGCGCCGACCCTTGTGCGATCGTTGTCCGGTCCAGTCCCAATGCATGGCGCATGGCCAGGGCCGGCCGCAGGCGTACCCGGTGCGCACGCGCACGCTCAAACGCAGTGCGTTGTCGGTCTGGTTGTTGTGGGCTCGCAGCACCAGCCGCGATGCAGTCTGGCTGCAACGCAGACCGTCGCCCGGTGTCTGGGCCGGCCTGCATTGCTTGCCCTGGTTCGACAGCCGGGCGGCCTTGGAGGATCAGGTGCCGCTGGACTATCGCGCGGCGTTGCGGGATCAACCGGCTTTCACGCACGTGCTGACGCACAAGGACCTGCACTTGCATCCGGTGCAGGTCGAGCTGCCGAAAAAGGCCTTCGCGCCGCAGGCTGGCAACTGGTTCGAGGCCGACGCCTGGCCGCAACTGGGCCTGCCTGCGCCGGTGCGGCGTATCCTGCTTCAGGCCTGAGGCCAGCCGAAGGTCGTGACTGGGTACTTGCCCGGCGTGGCGTCGAGTTCGCGGTGCCGGCTGAGCGTCGTCCAGCGGTCGGCAAACAACCGGGCGAGTTCCTCCACCAGGTAGACGGAGCGGTGCTGGCCACCGGTACAACCGATCGCCACGGTGACATAACTGCGGTTGTCGTTGGACAGCGGATCGAGCCATTGGTCCAGGAACTGCGCGATCTGCAGCAGCATCTTGTGCACCTGGTCTTGTTGCTGAAAAAACGCGATGACCGGCGCATCCTTGCCGGTGAGGGACTTGAGTTCGGACTCGTAATGCGGATTGGGCAACATGCGCACGTCGAATACGAAGTCGGCGTCGCCCGGTATGCCGCGCTTGAACGCGAACGATTCGAAGACCAGCGTCAGGTGACCGCCGCGAACGACGATCAAGGACATGACGTACCGCTGTAACTGCGACGGGCGGATCAGGCTGGTGTCGATGACATGCGCGTGTTCGCGCAGGTCTGCCAGCAACTCGCGTTCGAGCTCGATGGCATCGACCAGGGCCCTGCGCTGCTCCTTGGCGGCGTCGGGTGTCTCCGATTGGGACAACGGATGTTTGCGGCGCGACTCCGAATAACGCCGCACCAATGTGTCGGTGGTCGAATCGAGGAACAGGGACTTGATGACAACACCCATGCTGGCCAGCGCGCGCAGGCGCGCTGGTACCTGGGGCAGGGCTTCGGCACTGCGCACGTCCATCGCAATGGCCACGCGCTGGTTGTGGCGGGTTTCCTGCAACTGCACGAACTGCAGCAGCAACTCCGGCGGAAGGTTGTCGACGCAGAAGTATCCCGCGTCCTCGACCGCGTGCAGCGCAACCGACTTGCCGGAGCCCGACATGCCAGTGATGAGTACCAGTTCCAGAGCCATGCCGTGTTGTAACGCTTCCAGCGTTGTCATGCCGAAGCCTGCAACATTTCCTTGGCGTGCGCCACGGTTGTTTCCAGCAGGCGTTCGCCGCCGAGCATGCGTGCGATCTCGGCAACCCGCGATTCGCCCTGCACCGGCGCAACCGAGCTCAACGTGGATGACCCCTGCAGCTGCTTGGAAACCACCAGGTGGTGATCGGCGCAGGCGGCGACTTGCGGCAGGTGGGTTACGGCCAGCACTTGCCGGTCAGAACCAAGTTGACGCATCAGCCGTCCGACCGTCTGAGCCACCGCGCCGCCGACGCCGGAGTCGACCTCGTCGAAGATCAGCGTCTGGGCCGTGCCCAGGCGGCTGGTCGTGACAGCGGTGGCAAGTGCCAGCCGGGACAACTCGCCACCCGATGCGACCTTGGCGACCGGGCGTGGAGTAGTGCCGGCATGGCCGGCGACCAGGAACGTGATGTCGTCGAGCCCGCAGGACATCGGTTGGGCAGCGTTCTGCAGCCGGACCTCGAAGCTGCCTGCGGCGATGCCCAGGCCTTGTATCGCCTGGGTGATCGCCTTTCCCAGTGCGATGGCGCCCTTGGCCCGGGCGCGCGAGAGGGCTTTGGCCTCGCGCATGTAGGCCGCCTGGGCGCCTTGTTCGGTGGCGGTCAATCCGTCCAGATCGGCTGCGGCATCCAGCCGGGCAAGTTCAGTGCGCCAGCCGATCAGCAGCTCGGGCAGTTCCTGCGCCGGCCGCTTGTAGCGGCGAGCCAGGGAGATCCAGGAGGCCATGCGTTCGTCGAGCTGCGCCAGCCGTTGCGGATCGGGCTCGGTCTTGCGCAGGTAGGCGCGCAGCGAATGCGCCACGTCTTCCAGCTGAGCCAGACTGGAGGCCAGTTCGTCCGCCAATGCAGAGAATGCCGGTTCGTGCGACGCTTGTTGTCGCAGCAGGGTCAGCGCGGCCTGCACCGTGTCTGTCGCATTGGATTCGTCGTCCTGCAGCCCATCGACTGCGCCCTGGGCAGCCTCGATCAGCGCCTGCGCGTGCGACAGTCGATTATGTTCGGTGCTCAGCGCGTCCCACTCATCGGCGCCGGGCGCAAGCTTGTCGAGTTCGCCGATTTGCCAGCTGATGCGTTCGCGTTCGCGTTGCAGGTCGGCCTGGGCTGCTTGCGCATCGAGCAAGGTCTTGCTTTTGGCGCGCCAGTCGTGCCACAACGCGGCTAACGCCGCGGCGTCGACCCCGGCATACGCGTCGAGCAGATCGCGCACCGCGTCGGCACGGGTCAGGCTTTGCCAGGCGTGCTGGCCATGGATGTCGACCAACTGCTCGCCGATCTCGCGCAGCTGGGTCGCGGTGGCAGGGCTGCCGTTGATCCAGCCCCGGCTCTTGCCTTGCAGATCGACCGTGCGGCGCAGCAGCAATGTGTCGTTCGCATCGAACCCGGCGCCATCCAGCCAGACACGCAGTGCCGGTGGTACATCGAATTCGGCGCTGACGTCGGTGCGGCTGGCGCCTTCGCGCACCGTGCCGGCATCGGCCCGGGCGCCGGTGACCAGTTGCAGGGCGTCGATCAGGATGGACTTGCCGGCGCCGGTCTCTCCGGTCAGGACGGTGAAACCACCCGATAGGTCGAGCTCGAGTTCGCCAACGATGACGAAGTCACGCAGGACGATGCGTCTGAGCGCCATGGTCAGGCCACTCCTTCGTTCCAGTGCAGTTTTTGCCGCAAGGTGTCGAAATAACTCCAGCCCTTGGGATGCAGGAAGCGCATCCGGTGCTGCGAGCGGGACACCACGATACGGTCGCCGTGCAACAGCGATGCGAGCGACTGCATGTCGAAGTTGGCGCTGGCGTCGCGCCCAGCGACGACCTCGATCGCGATCTGCGCTGCGTCGGCGAGCACGATGGAGCGGTTGGACAAGGTATGCGGCGCGATGGGCACCATGACCCAGCCCGGCAAAGACGGGTGCAGTAACGGGCCGCCCGCGGACAAGGCATAGGCGGTCGAGCCGGTCGGGCTCGCGATGATCAGGCCGTCGGCGCGCTGGTTGGCCACGAAATGGCCGTCCACCTCGACCCTCAACTCGACCATGCCGGAGGTCGCCCCCCGGTTCACGACCACGTCGTTCATGGCCAGTGCGTCAAAGACGCAATGCCCGTCGCGAATCACCTGCGCATGCATCAGGCTGCGCAGGTCTTCCTCGAACGCGCCATGCAGCATGGGCTTGAGCACCGCCTGATAACCTTCGAGCGGGATGTCGGTGATGAACCCCAATCGGCCCTGGTTGATGCCGATCAGCGGCACGTTGTGGCAAGCCAGCTGGCGCCCGATGCCGAGCATGGTGCCGTCGCCGCCAACGACCAGCCCGAGGTCGCACTGGGCGCCGATGCCCGCCACATCGAGCATGGCATGGCCGGTGATGCCCAGATTGCGCGCTGTTTGCGCCTCAAATGCCACCTCGCATCCCTGGGCATGCAGGAAATGGGCGATGTCTTCCATGGCGCGACGCGACGATGCTCCGGCAGAACCGGAGCCCATGGCCTGGTACTTGCCGATCATCGCGACATGGCGGAATAGGGACTGCACCGGCAAATTACATCACTAAAATGACCCGATGCTGGATGACCGTTCGAAGATGCTGATGAAAGCCCTGGTCGAGCGTTACATCGCAGACGGGCAGCCGGTCGGCTCGCGAACCTTGTCGCGGCAAAGTGGGCTGGAGCTGTCGCCAGCGACCATCCGCAACGTAATGGCCGACCTCGAGGAGATGGGCTTGATCGTCAGCCCGCATACCTCGTCCGGGCGTATTCCCACCGCGCGCGGTTACCGGCTGTTCGTCGACACCATGCTGACGGTGCGCAAGGGCGACCTTCCGACGCAGGTGCTGGCGCCCGACCAGCCGCAGAAGGTCTTGACCAAAGCGGCCGGGCTGCTGTCGAACCTGTCGCATTTTGTCGGGGTGGTGGTCGCACCCCGGCGCAGTTCCGTGTTTCGGCATATCGAGTTCCTGCGTTTGTCCGAGCGCCGGCTGCTGGTCATCATCGTCTCGCCCAATGGCGACGTGCAGAACCGCGTGATCTTCACCGAGACCGATTATTCCCAGGCTGAACTGGTGGAGGCGGCAAACTTCCTCAATTCGCATTACGTCGGCATGGCGATTGAGCATGTGCGCGAGCGATTGCAGCAGGAAGTGGAGTCGCTGCGCAGCGAGATCGCGGCGCTGATGCAGGCGGCGGTGACCATCAACACCGAGGAAAACGATGCGCAGCCCGACGACGGCGTCGTCATCTCCGGCGAGCGCAACCTGCTGGCCTTGTCGGATTTTTCCAACGACATGAACCAGCTGCGCCGCGCGTTCGAGTTGTTCGAGCAAAAGGCCCAGTTGATGCGCCTGCTGGAGGTGGCCGGCCAGGCCGAAGGCGTGCGTATCTTCATCGGCGGCGAAAGCCAGGTCGTGCCATTCGAGGACCTCTCCATCGTCAGCGCCCCTTATGAAAT
>CAZADK010000282.1:2279-6014 GCA_964483855.1 uncultured Rhodoferax sp. | reverse complement strand
GATACAGACCACCGGGCCCAGTGGCTTGTGCGTGTTGTTGTCAAAATCGCGCCGGATCTCGGATGCGTAATAGCGCAGGAAGTCGACCGCCTCGCGCACCTCGGCCACTGCGTTGGCGCTGGTCTTGCCGGCCTCGCGCACCAGCAGCGGCAACAGCGTGAGCGTGTCGGACTCGAGCCGGTCGGCGGCGCTCTCGAGCAAGGCAGCGCGTGCCGAAGGCGCCAACGCCGCCCAGCCGGGCGCAGCCTGTGTGGCGGCGTCCAGCGCGAGCCCGACCTCCTGCACCGTGGCTTCGCGCACCTGGCCGACGATGTCGCCGGAATCGGCCGGATTGAGTACCGGGAGCGCGTCGGCGCCTGCAGGCGCATCGGTTGCCAACAGCGGCGCCGAATCCCAGCGCCGATGGCGATCGTCGGCAAAAACCTGAGCCAGCGCGGCCAAGGTGCTCTCGTCGGCGAGGTCGATGCCACGCGAATTGGGCCGTGCCTTGCCATAGAGCTGGCGCGGCAAGGGGATGGCCGGGTGCGGCGATCCGACGGCGCCGTCGTGCTGCGCCATCGCCTGCACCGTCTGCACCGGGTCCTGCGCCAGTTCGGCCAATGGTACGTTTTCGTCGGCGATGCGGTTCACGAACGACGAGTTGGCGCCGTTCTCGAGCAGGCGCCGCACCAGATACGCCAGCAGCGTGTCGTGCAGGCCGACCGGCGCGTAGATGCGACAGGGCCGGCCCAGCTTGCCGGCGGCCAGCGGCCCCACGACCTGCTCGTACAGCGGCTCGCCCATGCCGTGCAGGCACTGGAACTCGTATTGGCCGCTGGTGAACTCGTCACCGGCGATGGCCAGGATCGACGCCAGCGTCTGCGCGTTGTGCGTGGCAAACTGCGCGAACACGGCGTCGGTCGCTGCCAGCAGTTTTTTCGCGCAGGCGATGTAGGCCACGTCGGTGTACGGCTTGCGGGTATAGACCGGGTACCCCGACTGGCCGTCGAGCTGGGCGCGCTTGATCTCGCTGTCCCAATACGCGCCCTTGACCAGGCGGATCATCAGCCGATGACCGCTGCGCCGCGCCAGGTCGACAACGAAGTCGACCACGGCCGGGCAACGTTTCTGATACGCCTGGATCACGAAGCCCAGGCCGTTCCAACCGGCAAGTGTCGGTTCAAAGGCCAGACGCTCGAGCAGGTCCAGCGAAATCTCGAGCCGATCAGCCTCCTCGGCATCGATGTTCATGCCGATGTCCAGGCCGCAGGCTTGTTGCGCGAGCGCGAGCAGCCGCGGATAAAGCTCGCCCATGACCCGTGCCACCTTCGCGCGCGCATACCTCGGGTGCAGCGCCGACAACTTGATCGAGATGCCCGGGCCGTCGATCACGCCACGCCCGGCTGCAGCCGCCCCGATGGCCTCGATCGCCTTCGCATATGCGGCCTGGTAATGCCGGGCATCGTCGGCCGTCATCGCCGCCTCGCCGAGCATGTCGTAGGAATACCGGAAACCCTGTGCCTCGCGCGGCCGCGCATTCTCCAGCGCCTGCGTGATCGTCTCGCCGGTAACGAACTGCTCGCCCATCATGCGCATCGCCATGTCCACGCCGCGGCGGATCAACGGCTCGCCGCCACGCGCGACCACCTGTCGCAGCGTGCTCGACAAGCGGGTGTTGCTATGGGTCGACACCAGCTTGCCAGTCAGCAGCAAACCCCAGGAGGCGGCGTTGACAAACACCGACGAACTGCGCCCCAGGTGACTTTGCCAGTCGCCATCGCCGATCTTGTCGCGGATCAGTGCGTCACGCGTGGCGGCATCGGGGATGCGCAGCAGCGCCTCGGCCAGGCACATCAGCGCCACGCCCTCTTGCGAGCTGAGCGCAAATTCCTGCAGCAGGCCTTGCACCAGACCGGCGCGGCCGCTGGCGCGGGCGCGTTCACGCACGCCGCGGGCGATACGCAAGGCCAGCGCCTGCGCGGCCTCGGCTTGGGCTGGCGCCAGCGTGGCGGCGGACAGCAGCCCCGGCATCAGCTCGGGTTCGGGCGTGCGGGTGGCGGCGGTGATCGCGGCACGTAGCGGGGTCGGCGTGGCCAGGGGCGTAGGCAGAGCAGGCGTATTGTTCATGGCTTTGCCATTTCGTTGAGTCAGAAGCGAGTATCTGCGCTACCACAATGAATATTTAGCCAAATTCTTTCGGCCTGGCCGATTCATCAACCACGCCGCTGCAATCGAGTTGTGAGCATTGCACAATTCGCGTTGCTCCCGTGGTGATATGCCCGCAGCGCCGTCCAGCCTGCCTTGCGGCTCACGCTGCAAGGCCTTCGCGATGGACAAGCATGTCGATATGCTCCTCTGCCCCGTTCGTTGTCGAATCCAACCACGCCGATACCGTCCACGGCATAGACCGCACGAACCTTATAGCCATGATCGGTGGGCGAAACCGGTCGCGGCACGCGCCAGACAACCAACTCCATCAAGCACGACCATCAGCGATATCGCGGCGGGAACGGATGCGATCCAGATCAAGACCGGTTCGCCGTGCCGATCAGACCGGGTCGCCAAATACAACCGACTACTGGCCAGAGAGGATGACTGAGGCCGCGCGGCCACCTATGCCCGGCTCAATGCAGGTTCTGCACGAAAGCTTCCGATGCCGCGGCGCTGGCCCGTGTGCATGTCATGGAGGAAAAGAACCCATTCATGGGTGTTGGCGTCCGGATAAGTGTCGCTGCCCAACCCGCGGGCGTCGACCGGCAAAAAAGACACGTGCGCGTTCTCGGTGAGCACGTTTTAGCCAATGGCGTGCACTTCACCCCCATGCGAATCAACCTGACGATCGACACCTTCCCCGGATGTTCGGGTAAATACTTGGCATCGCGCCATCCAGAATACATACAGTTGAGGCGGCGATGCGCTGTGTACTGATTCCGGCTCGGCGCGCCTTTCGGACCCGTTTCGAACCAACAACAATCGTGGAAGGGCCAGGCCCGGTTGGAGCCGAGTCGCCAATGAGGCGTTGGCAGTTGTTGCGCATACCGGCCATGCCCTGTTCCTGCGCCAGGATGGCAAGGTACCGGGAACGGGTGGCAACAGGTTCGGGCCTTTGTCCCACCATGGAATTGGCGACAAGGCCGACAGTTGGGGTGCAGTGTTCTCGGACGCGACCGCCATCGCGACTGGCAGCCGCCACTCGCTGGCGCTGCGCGCCGACGGCAGCCTGTGGATCTGGGGCGGGCAGGAAGGACTGAAGCCACGCAAAGCGCTGGAGTCGATCACGGCAATGGCAGGCGGATCGGACGACAGCATTGCGCTGGGCAGTGATGGCAGCGTCTGGCACTGGCGCCTGGGAGACGAGCCCAAACGTCTGAGCTTGCCGCCCGAATAGCCGGTGCGACGTCCCGGCCGCGGGCGGGCTCGACACGTTAGGGGAACGGCTGGTTTTCGGCCGCGTTCAACCGAAAGACCGACATGAAACTTGTTTACCGCATGATCCTCCTGGCGATGATCGTCGCCGCTCCCCTCGCCCACGCCCAGGCCGTTCGCAATGAGAAGAACATATCTCTGGAATTGGCCCATCAGATCGCAGCGGCCAGTGTTGCCGCCTGCCAGGCCAACGGCTATGCGGTAACAGCGACCGTTGTCGATAGGGCTGCCAGTGTGCGTACGGTGCACCGCGCCGACAACAATGAGGTGATTGGTGCCGTCGGTGTTGGCGGCGCGGTGCACCGTACGCACACTGGCAGCCCTATCGAC
>CAZADK010000282.1:0-2269 GCA_964483855.1 uncultured Rhodoferax sp. | reverse complement strand
GGACGAGCAATGTGCCATGACGGCAATCGACAAGGTCAAGGATCAATTGAAATGACTTCGGCGCAGCCCGGCATGACCAGCACCGCGGTGTTCGCGGCTCTGGCGATTCTTGCATTCGCCATGGCGCCACCGCCAGCAGAAGCGCAGACCGCGCCGTCTGCGCGTGAAATCGCCGCGTACAAGGGCATGTTTGCCGCGGCCCATACTGGCGACGCAATGGCCATCGCGGTCCTGTCGAAGGCGCCGGCCAAACCGGTCGAGCAGTTGGACAGCAATGGCCGCACGGCGCTGCATGTTGCAACCTTCGCCCGCCAGCGTACCGCCGTTGCAGCGCTGATCGCTGCAGGCGCGAATACGGCTACGCTGGACAAGGATCGTTATGACGCCGTGACCATAGCCGCGGTCGCCAACGACGAGGAAACCTTGCGCGTGTTGCTGGCGCATGGGGCGAGTGCCAAGCTGGTCACCAGCCGCTACGACGGAACCGCACTCATCGCTGCGGCCCACCTGGGTCATGACGGCGTGGTGCGCCAGTTGCTTGCCGCCGGTGCGCCGGTCGATCATGTCAACAACCTGCACTGGACGGCATTGATCGAATCCATCGTGCTCGGTGACGGTGGCCCACGGCATCAGCGTGTCGCCAGCGCATTGCTCAGCGCCGGAGCAAACACCCAACTCAGCGACCGCGATGGCCGTACGCCGCTGGAACTGGCCCGGTCGCGCGGTTATGACACCATGGAGCGCTTGCTGCGCAACGCGGGCGCCCGTTGACATTGATCAAGCTGGATCACTCTACAAGGAGTGCAGGATCGATTCAGCGTTCAACTTCCGCGGGATTGCATGCTGGGCGCTGGCGTCAGGAGCGCGGTCAGCGGCGAACCGCCCATTGCCTAAAATGGCCACTCCGTCCCAGAGGAGCACGACCATGCGCGTATCCGCCACACAAGCCAAGAATCGTTTCGGTGCCATGTGCACCCACGCCAAGACCGAGCCCGTGTTCGTCGAGAAGGACGGGCGAATCGACACGGTCATTCTGTCGGCAGACCAATTTGACGCGCTCAGTTTAAGCAGCCAGGGCAAGTCTCTGAAACAGCAAAAGAAGGTGTTCGATCAGACCCACAAAGTCTGGATCGAAGAACAGAACGCGCGATTCGGCCAGTTCGTCATACGCGCCCCAATCGTTCATTGGAAAATGGAGTCAACGTTTTGATTTATAAGGTTTCACCGTGCAAAATCGCAATTTGACAATAGAACGGTGAAATGCTCTACATACCGCTCTCCGATGAGGCCGCCAGGCAAACCATCGACGCCATGTCGCTGTGGCAGGAGTGCGCGCGTGTGCAGCGCCAGTACCAGGACTACGCCGCAGGCATGTACTGGAAGTCAGAAGGCCAATACGAATACCTGGTCAAGACGAAGGCACATGGCCGGCAGGAGCGCCTCGGCCGGCGCGCACCTGAGACAGAACGGATCTACAGCGAATTTCATAAACGCAAAAGCGCACTTCAACCGCGAATGCAATCACTCCAGTCTCAGCTGGTCGTGGCGCAAAGGCTCAACCGAGCGGTCAAGGCAGGCAGGGTACCCACGATCGTCATCGATATCCTGAATGCCTTTGACGCCGCCGGACTGGCGGAGCATTTCACGGTCGTCGGGACGCACGCCTTGTACGCCTACGAAGCCGCTGCCGGCGTGCGAATAGCGCAAAAGGCGTTGGCCACCCAGGACGTTGACCTGTTGTGGGATGCGCGCAAGCGGGTTCGCTTCGTTGCAGACATGAAGCATCTGGGCAAACCCGTTCTGAGAATCCTGCAAGAGGTCGACCCGACGTTCCAGCGCAAGGAACTCCACAACGAGACCGCCATCAACGCGACAGGTTTCATGGTCGACTTCCTTCGCAGGATTCCCCAGGACGACGACCCGCATCCATTCAGACTCTCCGACGCGGACGAAGACATGTGGCCCGTGCAGGCCATTCGTGCGCACGTCCTGACCGAAGCTCCGCCATTCGAGCACGTCGTGATCGGAGCTACCGGCAAGATGGCGTTGATGCGAACTGTCTCGCCGAAAGTATTTGTGAGTTTCAAACAGTGGCTGGCGGTCCAGCCTGACCGTGATGCATTGAAACGGGGGCGGGACCAGACGCAAGCCAAAACGGTTCAGGCGCTGATGGGCGACGGACTTCTGCTCGTCCAGTAATCGACGCAGTCTGCGCACAGGGTAAGGGCGCCGCGACCCTTGCAAACATTGTGTGGTCTGCGTGTTGACG
>CAZADK010000281.1:5771-6015 GCA_964483855.1 uncultured Rhodoferax sp. | reverse complement strand
CCGCCGCCGTCCCAAAACTCAGCGCCGGCACACACAGCGGCAGGATCAGCAGCGGCATCAGCACCGCCGCACCACGCACGCCGACCGTCAACGCCGCACCCACCGCGCCGATCAGGCTCAGCAGCGGCGTGACCACCAGCAAGGCCAGCAACAATACGCCGGTGGCCGCGGCGCCCAGGTCGAATTGCAGGGCCAGCAGCGGCGACACCAGCGCCAGCAACAGGCCGGAACTGATCCAGTGGGC
>CAZADK010000281.1:0-5761 GCA_964483855.1 uncultured Rhodoferax sp. | reverse complement strand
ATCTTGGCCGTCACCAGCAGCGGCAGCGGGCAGGCCGACAGCAGCAACTGCTCCAACGTGCCGTCCTGGTAATCGTCGGCGAACAGGCGTCCGAGCGACAACATCGCGGCCAGCAAAGCGGCCACGAACACCACGCCCGGCCCCATGGTGCGCAGCAATTCGGGCTCCGGCCCCACACCGAGCGGAAACAGGCTGGCCACCAGCACGAAAAACACCAGCACACTCAGCGGATCGGCGCGCCGACGCAGCGCCAGGCGCAGATCGCGCGCGACCAGGCCCCGCATGGCCTGCAACATGCCGGCCGCGGGCAGCGACGGGCTCGGAGCATCGGTCAAGAAGGGCGCGCCCCCAAGGTCAGCGGAATCAGTCGATCGGTCAGCGTGTCAAGCGCGACGTCCTGGTGGCTGGTCAACACGACGGCGCCGCCCTGCACCAGATGGGCTTGCAACAGGCCGCACAACCAGTCGGTGGCGGCGCTGTCCAGCGCATTGAAGGGTTCGTCCAGCACCCACAGCGGCGTGGCGGACGACAACAACAGCCGCGCCAGCGCCACGCGCCGGCGCTGCCCCTGGGACAAATGGCGCACCGGCGCGCGCCCGCGGCCCGGCAGACCGGCCTGGGTCAGTGCCAGCAGAGCCTGTTCGCGCGAGACCAGCAGGCCACCGAGCAGGCAGGCGGTCCGCAGGTTCTCGATGGCGCTGAGGTCGTCCTTGAGCGCGGCGGCATGTCCCAGGTACACCAGTTGCCGGCCGAACTGCTCGCCCAGGTCCCGGATCGACTCGCCGCGCCACAAGACCTGGCCTTGAGCCGCCGGCAACAAACCGCACACCATGCGCAGCAAGCTGGTCTTGCCGGCGCCATTGACGCCCCGCACCCGCAACAGCCGCCCGGCCTCCACCTGGCAGTCGAGCCGGTCAAACAGGGTGCGACCGCCACGCACGCAGGCCACGCCACGCAACTCAAGCATGGCGACACTGGCCAGCGGACGGATCCGAGCCAAGGCGGTCAAACGCATCGACACGACGCACAGGCGATCTCACAACGGGTTCCGGACAGGAAAACCCGGATTATCCCCGCAGCGGGCTGGCCATCGGCTGCGCGCTGGCCTCAGGTTCCGAGGCCCCTGCGCTGCAGGATGTCGCCCACCAGCTCCAGCCGCACCAGCGGGTTGTCCAGTGCCATCAGGCGCTGCTGCAGTTCCAGCGGCAGGCCCAGCAGTTCGCACCACCGGTTGGCGAGCCAGCCGCAGTCCTGCAGCTGGAACGGTGGTTGCATCGGCAGCTCCGCCTCTGGCACACCGCGCTGGCGCAGTTGATCGATCAGGTTGCCGAGCGCGCGGGCGACCGGCTCCAGGTCCGGTGGCACCGACGCCGGCGCATCGGCCGGGATATGCTGCACGTCACCGATCCACAGGCCGTGACGCAACTTTTCGTGCCGGGTCACGATGAAACGTTGCGTGCCGACGCAGCGGATTTCCATCAGGCCGGGCTGGGGCCGCTTCAATTCAGTGATCGTCGCAAGCGTCCCCACGGCATGGAAACCTTCCTCGGCATAGGCCTCGCCGCTCGGACCGGCCGCGGGTGCCCGTTGCACCTCCGAACCCTGCTTCAGCGCCACGACCCCGAACGGGGCGCCAAGCCGGTGGCACTTGCCGATCATGTCCAGGTAACGCACCTCGAAGATGCGCAGCGGCAAAACGCCGCCCGGGAACAGGGCCGTGCCCAGCGGGAACAACGGCAGGGATTCGAGTGTCTTTGCGGGCGCCATGGCGCAGATTGCATCACCACTGCCCTATCCCACGCCGGTGCAATGACATTGGCACCGCGTGCCGTGGCGGTCGCCACGCCCGTTTTCAGGCCTGCAACACCGGCTCCGGCGCAATGGCCACCGCCGGCTTGAGCTTGTCCAGCGCTGTCTTGAGGTGCGCCACGGTGCGCTCGACGTTGTGCAGCTTCTCCAGCCCGAACAGGCCGATACGAAAACTCTGGAAATCGGCGCCTTCGTCGCACTGCAACGGCACACCGGCTGCAGTCTGCAGGCCCAGGCCCAGGAACTTCTTGCCCGACTGGATGCCGGCATCGTCGGTGTAACTGACCACGACGCCCGGCGCCTGGAAACCCTGGGCTGCCACGCTGGCGAACCCATGCGCGACCAACAAGGCGCGCACGGCGTCACCCAACGACTGCTGCTCGTCCCGCACCCGGTCGAAACCGTAGGCCCGGGTCTCGACCATCACGTCGCGCAGCCGGGACAGTGCGTCGGTGGGCATCGTTGCGTGGTAAGCGTGGCCGCCTCCTTCGTAGGCCTCCATGATCTGCAGCCACTTGCGCAGGTCGCAGGCAAAACTGCTGCTGGTGGTGGAGTCGATGCGTTTGCGCGCACCTTCGCCGAGCATCACCATCGCGCAACACGGCGAGCTGCTCCAGCCCTTTTGCGGGGCACTGAGCAGCACGTCGATGCCGCAGGCCTGCATGTCGACCCAGATCGTGCCCGAGGCGATGCAGTCGAGCACGAACAGGCCACCCACCGCGTGCACCGCATCGGCCACCGCCCTCAGGTAGTCGTTGGGCAGGATCATGCCGCTGGAGGTTTCCACATGCGGCGCGAACACCAGCGCCGGCTTGTCGGCATGGATTCGGGCCACGACCTCGTCGATCGGCGCTGGCGCGAAGGGCGCCTGCGGGCCCTGGTCCACACGGCGCGCCTTGAGTACGATGGACTCCGCTGGAATCCGGCCCATGTCGAGGATCTGGCTCCAGCGGTAGCTGAACCAGCCATTGCGGATCACCAGCACTTTTTGGTCATGCGCGAACTGGCGCGCCACCGCCTCCATGCCAAAGGTGCCGCTGCCGGGCACGATCACCGCGCTGTGCGCGTGGTAGACCTCCTTGAGCATGCCGGAGATGTCCTTCATCACCCCCTGGAAGCTGCCGGACATGTGGTTAAGGGCGCGGTCGGTGTAGACGACCGAATATTCGAGCAGACCGTTGGGGTCGACATGGGGCAACAAGCCAGGCATGGGTGTCTCCGGTTGGGCAAAAGCCTATTCTGGCAGACTGGCGCGGCGGTTTCTGGTCACACTTCGTGCAGCCCTGGGCACAAGGTCGGACGCGGAATTCACTTTTGGCGAGTTTTACCCACTGGTAAACCCTGATGACGAAGGTCGGTTGGGAGGAACAGAATCGCAGCCTCATGCCGGCTCCGTCGGACGGACACGGCCCCGCTGTTTCGGGCATTGTTCTTGCATCGGCAATCCCGGTGACCCGTGGGATTGCATCCACGTCCGAGGTACGGTTGTCCATTTTCCCCAAGGAGTTTTTCGTGAAATCCATATTTATCCGTTCCGCTGCGGCGCTGGCGGTCGCAGCCGCGTTCGCGCTGCCTGCCACCACTTTGCTGGCCGCGACCCCGAAAGATACGCTGGTCGTGACCTGGGCCATCGACGACATCATCACGATGGACCCGGCGGAAAGTTTCGAAATTTCGGCCGGCGAGGTGATGGGCAACTCCTACGACCGCCTGCTGCGTTACGACGTGAACGACCCGTCCAAGCTGGTGCCCGACATTGCCAAGTCCTGGGCGGTATCGCCCGACGACAAGACCTACACGTTCGAGATCAAGCCCGGCCTGAAGTTTGCTTCCGGCAACCCGCTGACCGCGGAGGACGTAGCGTACTCGCTGCAGCGCGCGGTGATCCTGGACAAGACCCCGGCCTTCATCTTGACGCAATTTGGTTTCACCAAGGAAAACGTCAAGGACAAGATTCGTGCGGTGGACGGCAAATCGCTGGTGCTGTTGATTGACAAGCCTTATGCGCCAACCTTCGTACTGAACTGCCTGACCGCCAACGTCGCGTCCATTGTCGACAAGAAGCTGGTGCAGGCCAACGAAAAAAATGGCGACTGGGGTTATGGCTGGCTCAAGACCAATTACGCCGGCTCTGGTCCTATGAAGGTCCGGGAATGGCGGGCCAACGAGATCATCGCGTTGGAGCGCAACGACAATTATTGGGGAACCCAGTCGAAGCTGAGGCGCGTGATCTACCGCCACGTCAAGGAAGCCGCTACCCAGCGACTGATGCTGGAGAAAGGTGATGTCGACATCGCGCGCAACCTGACGCCACAGGACCTCGATGCGCTGGCCAAAAACAAGAACATCAAGACCACCAGCACGCCCAAGGGTACGGTCTGGTATTTCAGCCTGAACCAGAAACACCCGATCCTGTCCAAACCGGAGGTGCGCGAGGCCTTCAAATGGCTGGTGGACTACGACGCGATCGGCGCCACGATGATCAAGAACATTGGCGTCGTGCACCAGAACTTCCTGCCGGTGGGCCTGCTCGGTGCCAGTACCGACAAACCCTACAAACTCGACGTGAACAAGGCCAAGGCGCTGCTGGCCAAGGCCGGTCATCCGAATGGGTTCAAGATCACGATCGACATGCGCACATCCCAACCAGTGCAAGGCATGACCGAGGCATTTCAGCAAACCCTCAAACGCGCTGGCATCGAGCTGGAAATCCTTCCCGGTGACGGCAAGCAGACACTGACCAAGTACCGCGCGCGCCAGCACGACATCTACATCGGCCAGTGGGGCGCCGACTACTGGGATCCGCACACCAACGCCGACACCTTCGCGCGCAATCCAAGCAATGCGGACGACGCCAAGTCCAAGCCGCTGGCCTGGCGCAATGCCTGGGACATTCCCGAGATGACCAAGAAGGCAGATGCCGCCGTGCTCGAGCGTGACGCCAACAAGCGCAAGGCCATGTACCTGGAACTGCAGGCTGACCACCGCAAGAACAGCCCCTTCGTCATGATCGGGCAGATGATCGAGACGGCGGCAATCCGCAACGATGTCAAAGGTTTCAAGATCGGCCCGACCTCGGATGCGACCTACATGTTCAAGGTCAGCAAATAGGCCTGCAGCACCGATCCCGGTTTGAACGCCGCAACAACAGCGCCGCCCGGTAAACCGGGCGGCATCCGTTTGGCAGGTGCCGCCAAGAATGTCGTGAACTTCCTGGGGGTCATCCTGTTGACCTACCTGGGGCTGCTTGCGGTGACCTTCTTCATCGGCCGCGTGATGCCGATCGACCCGGTGCTGGCCATCGTGGGCGATCGTGCGCCTGAACACGTCGTGCAACGGGTGCGCGAGGAGCTGGGGCTGAACAAGCCGCTGTACACGCAATTCGGCATCTATCTGAAGAAGGTCGCGCAGGGCGACTTCGGCACCTCGGTGCTGACGTCCAACCCGGTGATGACCGACATCAAACGCACCTTTCCGGCCACCATCGAGCTCGCTACGCTGGGCATCATCATTGGCGCCGGCCTCGGCATTCCGCTGGGTGTATGGGCGGCGGTGCGGCGTGGCGGCATGGTCGACCAGATCGTGCGCGTCATGGGGCTGATCGGATATTCGGTGCCGATCTTCTGGCTCGGCCTGATGGGCCTGGTGTTGTTCTACGCCAAGCTCGACTGGGTCGCAGGACCGGGTCGCATCGACGTGGCCTACGAGTATTCGGTCACGCTGGAGACCGGCTTCCTGCTGCTCGATACCGCGCGCCAGGGCCAGTGGGATGCGTTTCGCAATGTGTTGTCGCACCTGATCCTGCCCGCCAGTCTGCTCGGTTATTTTTCGCTCGCCTACATCAGCCGCATGACACGTTCGTTCATGCTAAGCGAACTGGCGCAAGAGTATGTGATCGCCGCGCGCGCCAAAGGCCTGTATGAGCGCATGGTCATCCTCAAGCACGCCTTTC
>CAZADK010000280.1:5513-6026 GCA_964483855.1 uncultured Rhodoferax sp. | reverse complement strand
GTCGATGTCTCGCATGCGAACAGCAGCAAGCAGTACCAGCGGCAGATTCCGGTGGCGCACGATGTCGCGCAGCAAGTTGCCAATGGCGACGGGCGCATCGTCGGCGTCATGGTCGAGAGCAACCTGCGCGAAGGCCGCCAGGACATCGTGGCCGGGTCCCTTCTGCAGCATGGCGTATCGGTCACCGACGCCTGCATCAGCCTGGAGCAGACGGTGCCGTTGCTGCAGGAACTCGCACAGGCTGTGCGCAGCCGCAGGGCGGGGCAAGACGCCCGGCCGGCCTGACGCCGGACGCACCCGGTTGTGGCCACTTTGCGCCATGTGGCGTGCCGATGCGCGCGTGCTGTTGGCTTTGAGGGGATCGACCGTGCCGCCGGCTGTGTCGATCCAGTTAACATGGCAGGTGACAAGGCAACGGGGATCGCGCGGACCATGATACTCAAGGAGTTGGACCCTTTTCTTGGCGCAAGCCAGGATGAGATTGCCCACCGTATCGCGCAGGACCGCATGGCC
>CAZADK010000280.1:0-5503 GCA_964483855.1 uncultured Rhodoferax sp. | reverse complement strand
ATCACCTGCGCCGGTATTTCGGCAAGAGTGAGGAGGTGGACGTGCTCAATTACCTGCGCGTGGTCTCGGGCACGGTCGTGACCCAGATCGATCACCTGTTGCTGCATTCGTTCGGCCTGATTGTCATCGAGCGCGAAAACCTGCCAGACCGGGTGCAGATCAAGGATGACGGCCAATGGATACGCTGGCGTGGCGAGGAGGTGGTGGAGATCCGCTCGCCGATCACCCGGGCGTATCTGCGTGCGTTGTCGCTCAAGGCATTTCTTGACAAATACGTCAAGCAGAAAGGTTTCTTCGATAGTATCGAACTCGATGTCCTGATAGCGGTGCCCGATTTAGACAGGATCCTGTGGCCGTCGATGGGTTATCTGCCGGAGGTGTGCAAGACCGACCAGGTGCATGAACGGGTGAACCAGCGCATTCTTCAGTGTCGCCGCACGGCTTCGGCTGCGGGTGTGTTGACAGGGTCGGAGCGGGCCCGACTCGGTGAATTCCTGCGGTCCTTGCATCGGCCGCAGATTCGGGCGATTCCGCGATAAACGCACACATGATTCTGGCCGGAGCACACACACGCTCCAGACCGGGACGACTTGCAGGGAGGTTCTGGCGAAGATGATTCTCAAGGAACTCGACCCGTTTCATGGAGGAGACGAGCAGGCGTTCGCGGCCCGGATCTCGGCGGACCGCATGGCCTATTACCTGCGCCGCTATTTCCGTCGCAGCAACACCGTCGATGTGCTCAATGGCCTGCGGATTCGCTCCAACGGCACGATGGTGAGGATCGACCATCTGCTGCTGCATGCGCACGGCATGCTGGTGATCGAGCGCGAAGACATCGGCGGCCAGGTGCAGATCGATGACGACGGCAACTGGACGTCCTGGGCAGACGGGCGCGCGCTGGTGCTTGGCTCGCCGATCACGCGGGCCTATGTGCAGGCCCTTCAGCTCAAGGCATTCCTGGACCGGCGGGTGCGTCAGAAGGGGTTTTTCGACAGCCTCGAACTCGATGTGCTGGTCGTCGTTGCCGACAATGCCGAGATCGAGTGGCCCCAGACCGGCCGGCTGGTGGAAGTGTGCAACCGGGACGCGGTGTACGACCGGGTCGAGCAGCGTTTCGAGCAGTGCCGCCTGGCGGCCCGCGGGCCCGGCCCGTTGACCGAAGCCGAGCGCCGCACGCTGGCCTCGTTCCTGTGTCTGTCGCACTGGCCACGCTCGGAATTCGAACCCGAATAAAAACACCCACGGCCGCCGCATGCGATGCACGCGGTTACAGTGCGGCGATGCACCTGTTGACCCGCTCGCTGTTGTTGTTGTTCGCGGGGATGGTGTTCTTTTTTCTGGCCGGTGTGGTTGCCGTCTGGGCGCCCGATAAGCCGTTGTCTGAATTGACGCCGCGCTGGGCACAACCGCCATCGCAGTTTTTATCCGTAGGCACCATGAAGGTGCATCTGCGAGACGAAGGTCCGCGCGACGACCCGGTGCCGATCGTGTTGCTGCATGGCACCTCGGACAGCCTGCACACCTGGGATGGTTGGAGTGCCGCCTTGCGCGGCCAGCGCCGTGTGATCCGTTTCGATCTGCCTGGTTTCGGGCTGACAGGGCCCGATCCGCAGGCGGATTATTCGATCGATGCCTATGTGCGATTCGTGCTGCGCGTGCTCGATACGCTGGGTGTGCAGAGCGTCGTGCTGGGTGGCAACTCCCTGGGCGGACAAATCGCCTGGCAGACCGCCTACCAGCAGCCGCACCGGGTGCGCCAACTGGTGCTGGTCGATGCCGCCGGTTATCCTGAGCCGCCGCAGGAGGTGCCCCTGGTGTTCCGGCTGGCACGCAGCTGGCCGTCGAATCTGCTGCTCGAATGGGTGCTGCCACGCGGCCTGGTGCTCGCCAGCGTTCGAAATGTGTTCGGCGATCCGACTACATTACGCGCCGAACAGGTCGACCGGTATTACGATATGGCGGTTCGCGCAGGGAACCGCCGGGCCCTGGTACAGCGCCTGGCCTTGCCCGATCGGGATGAGTCCCCGAGAATCCGCAGCTTGCGGCTGCCGACCCTGATTCTGTGGGGCGAGCGAGATCGCCTGATTCCGGTCCAGGCCGGCCGTCGTTTTGCGCATGACATACCCGGATCGCGGTTAGTGGTGCTCGAGGGACTGGGCCATGTGCCACAGCAGGAGGATCCGCAGCGCACGGTGGCGGAGGTTCAGCATTTTCTCGGCATTGCGCCGCAACGATAGAGGTTTGCGTTTATGGTTGACAAGACGGTGCCCGAACTGGCGCGCGAGACGCTCAAGCAATTGATCACCCGCAAGATGGCGCCTACGCCGGCCAACTACCGCTCGGTTTTCAACGAGATCGGGCGTTTGCCGAACGACCCGCCTTTTCCGCTGGAAGAACTGCGCAAGATTGCGCAGTGCCTGCCCGCACGTACGCCAGGACAGCAAAAGCAGCGCGCATTGATGGAATACGCGGTGTCGCAACTGAACTGGCAGAGTGTGCAGGACGCGCTGGTGGCCTACGGCACGTTCACACCGCGGGAGAGTTTCGAGTCGTCCGGCTTCGGCGCGCTCAACGGCAATGGAAACAGCAACGGCCACTCCGCGCCCACCGGCAAGGTTTCAAGGCCCGAGACTGCTGCTGCCGCGCCGGCACTGACGCGTGAATTCCTGGAACAGATTGCGCGGCTGATCGAATTCACACGTCCGGCGCTGGGCAATGACGACGCCCGCTTCGCGGAACAGACCACTGAATTGATTGGCAGCCTGCGTGCGCAAGACGCCGATGTGGTGCAGGTCAAGAAGCTGCTGTCAACCTACACCCACCGGCTGTCGTTCGCGGCCGAAGACCAGGCGGAGATCCGGGGTACGTTGCTGCATCTGCTGCGGTTGATCATGGAGAACATTGGCGAACTCTGCCAGGACGACAGCTGGCTCAAGGGCCAGGTCGATGCCCTGATGCAGGCGGCCACGCCGCCGCTGACCTTGCGCCGCCTGGATGACGTCGAGCGCCGCCTGCGCGATGTCATCCTCAAGCAGTCCGAGGCCAAGGGCCGGGCGATGGAGGCGCAGGAGGAGATGCGACAGATGCTGCGCGTGTTCATCGAGCGCCTGGCGACGATATGCAGTTCCACCGACGCCTTCGGCACCGAGATGGAGCAGAACGCTGGCCTGATCGAACAGGCCAGGAGCCTGTCCGAACTCACGCCCGTGCTCAAGCAGGTCGTCAGCGCGACCCGTGCCATCGCGCAACAGTCGCTTGCAACGCGCGATGAGCTGCATGGCATGCGCGAGCGGGCGCAGGCCACCGAGGCAGAAGTGGCCAAGCTGCACCAGGAGCTCGACCGGGTCAGCGCCCAGGTGCGCCACGACGCACTGACCGGCGCGCTCAACCGCAAGGGCCTGGAGGAGGCATTCGACCGTGAGTTGTCGGTGGTGCAGCGCAAGGACGCTCCCCTGTGTGTTGCGATGCTCGACATCGACAACTTCAAGCGCATCAACGACGAACGCGGCCATGCCACCGGAGACGAGGCCTTGTCGCACCTGGCCAAGGTTGCGCGCGACAGCATGCGTCCGCAAGACACACTGGCACGTTTCGGCGGCGAGGAGTTCGTCATCCTGATGCCCGATACACCGCTTGAGAGCGGCATCGAGGCAATGACCCGGTTGCAACGCGAATTGACCAAGCAGTTTTTCCTGGCGGGCTCCGAGAAAGTGCTGATCACCTTCAGTGCCGGTGTGGCGCAACTGGCGCGGGACGAAGACCGGGACGCGGTGCTCAGGCGCGCCGACAAGGCCATGTACATGGCCAAACGCGCCGGCAAGAACCGGGTACTGGGCGCCTGACGGCGTGAGATCGAGCGAGACGTGGAATAAAAACGAGGTGACGCGAGATGGTTTATCTGATCCTGGGTCTGGTGTTGTTTCTGGGCGTGCATTCGGTGCGCATCGTCGCCGATGACTGGCGCAGCCGGACTATGGCGCGTATCGGCCAGGGTCCATGGAAAGGCCTTTTTTCCGTCGCCTCGCTGGTGGGTTTCGTGCTGATCGTCTGGGGCTTTTCGCAGGCCCGGATGGCACCGACCCAGTTGTGGAGCCCGCCCGCGGCCATGCGCCACCTGGCCTGGTTGCTCACCTGGCTGGCGTTCGTGTTGCTGGTGGCCGCCTATGTGCCGGGCAACCATGTCAAGGCCTGGGTCCACCATCCCATGGTGCTGGCGGTCAATACCTGGGCGCTGGGCCATCTGCTGGCCAATGGCAACCTGGCCCACGTGCTGTTGTTCGGCGCCTTCCTGGCCTGGGCGGTGCTCGATTTCGCATCTGCGCGTCGCCGCGACCGCGCCGGCGCAGTGCGTTATGCGCCGGGCCGGGTGCTGCCCACGCTGGTCACGCTGGTGCTGGGCAGCCTGGCCTGGGCCGGTTTCGCTCTATGGCTTCACGGCCGGTGGATCGGCATCCGGGTGATCGGCTGAACCGGCCGCTTGCGCGGGCTACTCGATGTCCAGCACCCACTGGATCAGGTACTTGGCGACGAAGCCGACCATGCCGAACGCCAGGCCCAGGAAGATCACGAAGGCACCGAACTTGCCGGCTTTGGCCTCCCATGCCAGTTGCCCCACGATGAACAACATGTAGAGCATGAAAGCGCCCAGGCCGAAGGTCAGGCCGAAGGTGGCGATCTGTTCCTCTGAAAAGCCGAACATGCAACACGTCCCGCTCTGGCTCAAGGGCCCGACGGGCGCTCGGGCAGCGCGCTGGCGTCCACCAGCGCGGCATAGGCGTGCCAGCTGGCGTGGCCCAGCAGCGGCACCAGTATTACCAGGCCCAGCATGGCGGTGGCGAAACCCAACAGCACCAGCAACATGATCAGCGCGGCCCACACTGCCATTGGCGCCGGATTGGCGAGCACGACACGCCAGCTCGCCAGCACGGCCGGCAACACGCTGATGCGCCGGTCCAGCAGCAAGGGCATCGACACCACGCTGGAGGCGAAGATCGGGGCCGCAAGCACGCCGCCCATCAGCAGCCAGATCTCGAACAGGTAGTTGTCACGCGCCAGCACCACCAGCCGCAGGAAATCCGCTGGCGTATGGACGGGTGCATTGGCCATCAGCGTGATCAGGGCGGCAGAGGTCAAGACCCAGCCGGTGCCAGCCAGCGCCAGCAGCAGCCCGAAACGCACCATGCACCAGTAACCGCTGCGCTCGGATACACGCGACTGCTGCCAGCTCAGCCAGGTATCGACCAGCAGTTGCCATCGGACCGTTCGGCCATGGGCCAGCGCACGGCTGATGGCGTACAGGCTGGTTGCGAGCACTGGCGCGACCACCAGGAAGCCGGAAAACGCGCCGGCCAATAACCAGAATCTCTGGTGTCCGACCAGCAGCAGGACCAGGCCGAACGCGGCCAGTGCGGCGCCGTGCAGCAGGCTGAGCCAGCCGCCGCGGGTCAAATCGCGCCAGCCCAGTGCCAGCCAGTGCAAGGGCGCCAGCAGGTCCACGGTGCGG
>CAZADK010000279.1:0-6029 GCA_964483855.1 uncultured Rhodoferax sp. | reverse complement strand
ATCGTCGGTGATTTTCCGATCAGCCATGATGTACTTTAGCATGGCTGCCTCCCTGTTGGCTTGCATTGACTCGGTGCGGGGCAGGATTTGGCATCGGCGACCGAACCCCTGCCAAGTCGGGTAGCGATATCCTAGAGGGGATATTTTTGGGGGTACTTCTGAATTTTGAAATCAGAAAAATCTTATTCCATGCGGGCTAGCGGGCTAGATGTGAACGACGCCTTCCCGCCATGAAGGACCGACTTCCAACAAGCCGCGTGCCGCGGAGGCAAATGGATGACTCCGGCACAAAACGGGAGTGGTGTCCCGGGTCCATTGTTGTTCCCGCATCGCTCAGGGCGTTCGGGACGGACAGAAACACTTACATGACTTGTACACACCAGCGGCAATGAACGGATAACAAGGGCAACGTCAGGCGGTCTTGAGCCACCGAACCACCTGCCCGGCGGCGTTGCATTGCACGCGCTCGTTGGCCAGTGCCGCTCGCGTGATGGTCCGCCACAGTTGTTCCAGCCGCTGGCGCTCGTCGGTGCCGCAGGGCACGGCCGCGTGCAGGCTGAAGCCCTGACGGTCGGCACACAGCGCCTGCGCGCGCGCATCGTTTCGCGGCATGGCTCCTTGCACCGTGAACACCGTCTGCCCAGCGCGCGGGCCAAAGGCAATGCGGTAAATGCAGGCCGCAGCCGCCAGCGGTCTGAGCGAGCGGTTGGCCGCCCGGCGCTGAGCTGCTGCGCGCGACATGGCCACAAGCGCATAAGCATGCAACGGGTTGTTTGATCGCTACAATGTAGAAACACAAACGTATATCCATAGTCACCATGCTGGACCTGCAAATTTCCAGATGGGGCAACAGCCTTGCGGTGCGCATTCCGGCGGACTATGCACGCCTGATCGGCGCCAAGGAGGGGGATCGCCTTAGCGCCACTGTTGGCGCCGACGGTGCGCTTAATCTGCGCCCTTCGAATTGGAGTCGCAAAGCTTTTGCACAGGAACTGGTCCGTGATGGCAAGTCCATCCCGATGGGCAAGTCGGTCATCAAGGACCTGCGTCATGGGGCTCGATACTGATGCTGTACGTCGATACCAGCGTGCTAGTGGCGATGTGCACGCGGGAGGCCAAGACAGAAGATGTGGTTCGCTGGTACGCTGATTGCGCGGATGAATTGGTGTCTGCCGCCTGGTGCGTTGCCGAGTTCGCCAGCGCCTTGGGTCTGAAACAGCGCACTAACCAGCTCACCGCCGAACAAGCCAATGCCGCATGGGTCAAGTTCGAGCGTCTATGCGCCAACGACCTGCAGTTGCTGCCGGTTGACGCTTCCGCCTTTCACAAGGCCGCGACGTTGACCATGGACCCGGCAACTGGCTTGCGCGCGGGCGACGCGCTGCACTTGGCTTGCGCCATCGGAGTCGGCGTGCAAGGTCTGGTCACGTTGGATGTGGTGTTTGCCAAAAACGCAAAGCGGATGAAGGTCAAGGTCATTTCGATTTGAAGCCCGGTCATCGCCAAGAACTCCGAATAGTCGCCAGTTGTGCGCGCCGACCATGGTGTCGCAAGCACGGCCGCCCAGGGGACGCCGCAAGCCGTGGTCGACAAGCTGGATGCCGCCTTGTCGACCGCAATGCAGTCGCCAGCCGTCCGCCAACGCATGGAGTCGGTGGGTTTTGTCGTGCCAACCCAGGGCTCCAGGGCCTACACCCGGTTTGTGAAGTGCGAGAGCGACGGATGGTCCAAGGTGATCACAACGGCGGGCATCAAGCCGGAGTGAGAGCTTGTGAATCTTTCTATTGCGCGGGCCGATCTGGCGCCTGCGGGTGCTCGCCGGCGCAGCGGGATGGGAAGTGACAGCACCCACTGGCGCACCGGCACGCGCTGGATGACCTGATCGACCAGACGCGCGGCGGTCTGCGAACATGCGCCGCTCCCCGCACGAGAGGCAGAACCCACGGCGCTTGCAACTGGTCAGAGCGGCCCAGCCCCAGGCGCGGTCTCCATGCAAGCGAGGGGTGGTCCGCCAATGCCCGGCGGTCAGGCTTGCAAATTTGCAAAGCCGCGCCTTCTCGCGCGCGCCACCGCCCCTATCATCGCCAAGCCCAGACCAAACAACACGGCAAGCGAAGGCTCGGGCACGGCACTGATCAGCCCGAAGGTAAGTTCCGGGTTCTGCAAGTTTACGTCGAGATGTTCCTCCGCCCCTATCAAGCCAATGCCGGCAGCGTAGTATTTGAAACCAGGCAGCACTCCGGGAACGCTACTTGTCTCGAAAACCTGGATCGCATTGGAGTAGCTGCGACCTTCAAATGCGATCGTCAAACCGGTGGCCGTGATCTCACCTTGGTCCACCGCTTGGTCGATGACCGCAAACTCCTGGAAGTAGCTTTGCCCGACGATCGGCACGGTAGGCATGATGAAGCCCGGCAGTGCACCGTTGACCCCCGCTCGCCAACTGCTGGAACTGTTGGTGCTGAGCAGATTGCCGCCGGCGTCGTACACGTAGTTGGTCACGTCTTCTCCAAAGTACCAGACGTTGCCAACCGTGTCCTGCGCAAAGTAATCGAACGTGTCCTCAACCAGAAGACCGCCCTCGAAGGCGCGGTCGCGCTGGTTGGTCGTCTGCACGCCGAGCAGGGTCGGCCCCGGGCCGATGCGCGAAAATTCGAACTGCTCGTCGGCAGGGTTTCCGTCGGCGTCGCGCGAAACGTAGACCTTGGTCGCGTTGTCGAGCAAGGGATAGTAGGGGTTGGAAATCGCCGCGCCGGGCAAAAATGTGGCCGAACTGAAATCGGGCAGGCTTGCCGCCGCAGTGGCGTTGCCGCAGACCGCCGCCAATGCAATATTCAGGACTGTTGCAAATTTATTCATCATATATTCTCCGCTCGTTGGGGTTGAGGCTTGGTCTAGAGCTGAGGACCCTGCGGAATGTTGTGGGTAAACTTCGCGCTGCCCAGCA
Organism: uncultured Rhodoferax sp.; assembly: GCA_964483855.1. GTDB lineage: Bacteria > Pseudomonadota > Gammaproteobacteria > Burkholderiales > Burkholderiaceae_C > CAISIP01. Next base: position 3,082 of record CAZADK010000279.1, on the reverse strand, counting down.
GAATTTCTCCGCCAAACCCTTCCCCCTGAATGCGATAGTCGCCCGCCGGGAAGCGGTCGAGAAACGCCGCCAGCGAGAGCTGGTTGCAGTTGGGCTCGGCACTTTCCAGAAACAGATCGGTTCCGCCCTGCAGGCCTACCCTGCCGCTGGTAATGGAGCTGAACACTGTCGCCCCGTTGGGGTCGAAAACGTCCATGCGCTTCCAAGGATCGGCATCGATAAACAGTTGAATGCCGACGTCCTGATCGGTGGCGTTTAATTCGATCTTCATTCGCGCGTCCTTCAGCGGAACCACGATCGGCGACTGTGCCATGGCAGCGGGTGCCGAAACCGCCGCGATCAAGACCGACACCGCCGCCAAAACAGCGGTCCGGCCAGACAACGCCGGGACATCCACAATTGCAATCTTCTTCATGGTAGAAACTCCAGAAATGGGTTAACGGAACAAGCCCACAAAACGCCCGGAAGCGAACACGCCATTCGACCCCAGCGTGGCCGCCGGACTTGAATCGGGGCCACGCCAGCATGGTGGTCGAAGACGACTTAAGTCACACTTAAGTCGTCGCGGCTAGCCTGAACTGGCCCGCCGTCAGGATCGGCCGGCGACGAATGGGTCACTGAATCGGCCGTCTGCGTGGCCTCATCGGGCAAGTGACCAACTGGAGGAACTGTGCGATTGCTGCTTGTGGAAGACGACCCGATGATTGGGAAGGCGGTGCTTCAGGGCTTGACTCGAGCCGGCTTCTGTGTCGATTGGGTCACCGACGGCCGCGCGGCCGAACTGTCGATCGCCAACAACGTCTACCAGACCGTGGTACTTGATCTCGGGTTGCCACGCCAGGACGGCCTAGCGGTGCTATCGGCGGCGCGGGCGCGGCACAACCAGGTGCCGGTGTTGATCGCCACGGCGCGCGATGCCGTCGCCGACCGGATTGCGGGCCTGAATGCCGGCGCCGATGATTACCTCATCAAACCCTATGACCTGGACGAAATGATCGCCAGGGTGCGCGCGCTGCTGCGTCGACGGGCTGGCGGCGCAAGGCCGCTACTGGAATGCGGGCTGCTGCGCGTTGACCCGGTAGCGCGCACCGTTAGGCTCGCTGACCAACCGGTCGACTTGTCGGCGCGCGAGTTCAGCATTCTCGAGGTACTGATGCAAAGGCCCGGAGCGGTGCTGTCGCGCCAATGCCTGGAAGATTCGGTCTACGGGTGGTCGTCCGAGATCGGTAGCAACGCGATCGAAGTGCACCTGCACAACCTGCGGAAGAAGCTCGGCGCCGAGCGCATAAAGAATGTTCGCGGCGTGGGGTATTGCATCGCCGAAGGCTGACATGGGATCGATCCGCCGGCATTTGCTGGTCCGGTTGACCTTGGCACTGGCCGCCGGAGGGCTGCTGCTGGGCTTTGCGACCTATGAATTCACGCGCCAGGAGATGACCGATGTATTCGACGAGCAACTCAAGCAACTCGCAGTCTCGGTACGCACACACTACCGCGGAGAAGTCTCGTCGGTGCCCGCTCAGCCGGGTACCGCGGCCGACCTGGAAGACAGCGGATTGGTGACCCAGATCTGGACCTTGGACAAGAGCCGGGTGTTTCTCTCCTTTCCCGGCGCTGATATTCCATGGGTCGCCACGCAGGGCTACCACACCGTGGAGAGCCGGCAAGGCGAATGGCGCGTTTACGCCGAACGATCGCCAACGCACCTGATCCAGGCGGCCCAGTTGATGGCTGCGCGCGATGATCTTGCGCTTGATACGGCGGTCGAAATCCTGCTGCCCAACCTGGCTGCGACGCTGGCCATGATTGCACTGCTGCTGGCCTACGCGCTGCGGCGCGGACTGGCGCCGCTAACGCAAACCTCAACCGACATCGGTCAGCGCAGCGCATCATCACTCGAACCGATAGCCTCAGAGACGCTTCCGGCCGAACTGAAACCGCTGGTCGAGGCCATCAATGCGCTGATGGCGCGTCTGGCTTTGGCCCTGTCGGCGCAACGCCGCTTCACCGCCGACGCAGCACACGAGCTGCGAACGCCGCTGACCGCACTGCGTCTACAGGTTCAGTTGCTGGAGAAGGCCACTGATCCCACCATGCACGAGGAGGCGATGGCCGACATCCGTCGCGGGTTGGAACGCTCCAGCCATCTGGTCGATCAACTGCTAGAGCTGGCGCGCCTCGCGCCCGATGCCACCGATCGCCCGTCGGGCAGCGTCGATCTGGCCCAGTTGGTTAGGTCCGTGGTCGCTGATTTCAGTGCGTTGGCGCGTACACGGCAGATCGACTTGGGCGCCGAGGTCGAACCGATGGCACCCGGTTTCGGCTTCCTTCTGGGCGATGGGCAGCATTTGCGCGTGCTGCTCAACAACCTTGTCGACAACGCGTTGCGCTATACGCCGCGCGGGGGCCGGGTGGACGTCGCGCTGCGGGCGACGGTGGATACGCTGACACTGGACGTTGCCGACTCCGGGCCGGGCATCCCGTCAACCGAACGTGAACGCGTATTCGACCGGTTCTATCGCGGGACCACGGCGCATGGAATCCACGGTACGACGCTGGGCAGCGGTCTCGGCCTGTCGATTGTCAAAGAAGTGGCGCAGCGGCATAGTGCACGCATCGATTTGACGGACGGTATAGCGTCTCCTGACGGGACGCGCGGGCTCACCTTTCGATTGACCTTCAAGAGTCAAAAAAGCAACTTCGTGGCGAGCGCCCAGTAGTGGTAGCGACGGCCGGCGAGAACGCCGAAGGCCGATCCGGCACGAAATGCCGAAATCGTCGTGCTGAATTCGATTCGCGGCGAGGGGTAAATCGTTGCCACCAGATCGATGCCGCTGCCAATTCCCGGATGCGCCCCGGTGAGGTCGGCCTCTATGCGGGCGTTGCGCAACTCCTTCGCCGGTCGGACTTGCCGATAGCGGTGGTAGACCAGGTCGAGCGAACTGAGGCCCTCCATGGAAAAGCCGACACCGATCGTCGTGATGCCCAGATTGGAAAGTTCCGGATCCAGCGTGGCGCCGTACCGCGCAAAGTCCTTGAGACCACCGAAATCGTACTGGTTGGATTGCAGGCCGGTTTGGCG
>CAZADK010000278.1:0-6032 GCA_964483855.1 uncultured Rhodoferax sp. | reverse complement strand
CCGCACGACATCCACCTGGCGAAGGCCGGCATCAAGAGCCCCACTGGCCCCGCCGACACCGGCGGGCGGGTGGTGCTGAGATGCGCGAACTGCCACGTGAGCGATGTGGCCGGCGCGCGATTTGAACCGGTCACGATGGCCAAGCACTGCCAGTCCTGCCACCGCTTGTCGGTCGATCCGCAGGTGCCCGAGCGGCAGGTGCCGCATGCCAAGCCGGCAGACGTGGCGGTGGCCGTGCGCGAGATCTACGCCGGCCTGGCGGTAGACCGTTACCCGGTCGACCTCGTTACGTCCAATACGTTGCTGCAGCGGCCTGCCGGGCAGGCACCGGCCAGCCAGCTGACCAGCGCCGGACGCTGGGTGGCCCAGAGCAGTCGCACCACGTTTGCCGCGATGTTCGCCAGCGCCAACGGCGTGTGCACGACATGCCATGCGGTGCAGCGCGACACCGGCAAGGGCGTCGGTGCCTCCGCCTGGCAGGTGGCACGCATCGTGACGACCGACCACTGGATGCCGCATGCCCGGTTTTCGCATGCGGACCACCAGAACGCCGCCTGCGCGAGTTGCCACGGCGCTGCAAATTCGAAGCAGGCCGCCGACATCCTGATCCCCGACATTGCATCGTGCCGCAGCTGCCACGCCGGCGCCAAGGCCGACCAGGAGAAGGTCGTGAGCCGTTGCGACAGCTGCCACGGTTTCCATCCCAAGAAGGACCATCCGGTCTTCGAGCGGGTCGCAGCCGGCCAGCCTGCGCCGGGCGGCCCTGTCGCGGCCGCGGTGAAGGGCGTGCGACCATGACGCGGCCGATGGCGCCGATCGGCGTTCGGTGCTGGGCGCTGGCCGTGGCACTGGTCGTGTCGGGTTGTGGTGGCGGTGGTGGCAGCGGTGGGGATGGTGCCGCCGTACCGGCAACCGGTTTTCCAAATGACTGCGCGGCGAATTGCGCACAGGACGTGCTGACGGCGCAGGACGTGGAAACCGTGCTGGCCCAGACGGTGGTGGCAGCGCAGGCGCGCGCACGCAACGCAACCGTTGCCGTGACCGACCGGGTCGGCAATGTGCTGGCGGTCTACGCCATGCAGGGGGCTGCAGGCACATTCCGCATCGATGGCGGGCGGCGTGTGTTCGGGGGGCTGGAGCAAGTCGCGGTGCTGCCCAGTGCGTTCGCGGCCATCAGCAAGGCGCTGACCGGCGCTTACCTGTCCAGCGCCGGCAATGCGTTCACGTCGCGCACCGCGAGCCAGATCATCCAGGAGCATTTCAATCCGTTCGAGCGCAACCAGCCCTCGGGCCCGTTGTCCGGTGTCCAGTTCTCCCAGTTGTCCTGCTCCGACCTGATGCGGCGCGACGCCTCCGTGGCCGCGGGTGACGCCAGCCTGGGACCCAAACGCGCACCGCTGGGGCTCTCGGCCGACCCGGGTGGCCTGCCGCTATACAAGAACGGCCGGCTCGTGGGCGGCATCGGCGTCATCGCCGACACGATTTACGGACTCGATCTGGATATCACGGACATCGATACCGATCTGGACGAGACGCTGGCGGTCGCCGGCAGCCTGGGATTCGAGGCCCCGCTCGACATCCGGGCCCATCGCATCACGCTCGACGGTCGGTCGGCGCGTTTCACCGATGCGCAGCAGACCGGTACGGTCGCCACGGCGTTGGCCGGATTGCCCGGTGCCCTGATTCCGGTGGCTGGTTATTTTCCGGGTGTGCTGCGCGCGGGTATCGGTTATGGGTCGAGTGCGTCGGGCATCCGGCGCGATACCGGTCCGTTTGCCGCGCTCGGCGGCTATGTGCTGGTCGATGGCACCGACAACAACCGCTACCCGGTGCGCGCCGGTACCGATGGCGGCCTGTCGGCCCAGGAAACGCAGCAGATTCTGGTTTCCGCGCTGACGCTGGCCGCGCGGACCCGTGGCCAGATTCGGCGGCCCCTGGGGCAACCGGCGCAGGTGACGATTTCGGTCGTCGACGGCAACGGGGTGGTGCTGGGTCTGGTTCGGGCACCGGATGCGCCGATCTTCGGCACCGATGTCGCGCTGCAAAAGGCGCGCAGCGCGGCGTTCCTGTCCCATCCGCTGGCCGGCGCGGAATTGCTGGCCTTGCCGGCGGCAACGTCACCGCTGCCGATGGCAACCGCCGCGGCCGGTCCGTATGTGATGGCGCTGCGCAACTTTCTGGGCGACACCGCCAGCCTTTCCAATGGTGTCGCTTACAGCACGAAGGCGATCGGCAACCTGGCGCGTCCGTTTTTTCCCGACGGCATCACCGGTGGCGCCAGCGGGCCCCTGGCAAAACCATTTGCGCAATGGAGCCCGTTCAGCACCGGCCTGCAACTGGACCTGAGCCTCAACGCGATCGTGGCCTCTGCCTTTGGCGACCTCGGCGTGGGTTGCACCGGATTGAGCCGGCTGCGCAACGGACTGCAGATCTTCTCTGGCGGCGTGCCGGTGTACCGGGTTGTCGGCGGCGTGTCGACGCTGGTGGGTGCCATCGGTGTGTCGGGCGACGGTACCGACCAGGACGACATGATCGCGTTCCTGGGCCTGGCCCAGGCCGGCGTGGCGCTGGGCACCGGTATCGGCAATGCGCCGCCAGCGCAACGTGCCGACGCCATCGTTCTGCCGACCGGCCGGCTGCGATACGTGCAGTGCCCGGTGGCGCCGTTCCTCGACAGCAACGCGCAGAACGTGTGCAGCGGCCTGTGACAGCGACCGCCTGCCTGCCTGCCGTTCGCGCTGCCATGGGGCTGCTGCTGCTGGCTGGCCTGCCTGCGGCTGCCAGCGCCCAGGGCCTGCGCGCACCGGGCGATGAAGGTGGCGTCGAGTTGCGCCGTCCGCAAAGCGAGCCGCTGACCTACCCGTTGCCGCCGATCGACCCGAACCAGGTCGAGCCGCCGACCCGGGCCGATCCGCGTATCAGCCTGCCGGTACCCGACCGCTGGCGCATCATGGAGAGCCTGGGCCAGAAAGACCGCTGGTGGGATCCCTACAACATCAACACCATCAAGGGTGACAAACCCTACGAGGAACTCAAGGCCTGGGGACCGGACTGGTTCCTGAACCTGGGCGCGATCTCGGATACGCTGGTCGAATGGCGTGCCGTACCGACACCGGTGGGAGCGCAGTTGGCGCGCCAGGGTGCGAACAATGTCTTCGCCGGCACGCGGCAACGGGTCACGGCGCAGACGGTGATCCTGAGCGCCTCGTTGGTCAAAGGCAACACCACCTTCAAGCCACCGGACTACGAGTTCAAGTTCGCTGGCGCCTTCAACGTCAACCGCGCGCAGGTCACCGCCCTGCGCGCGCTGCTTGTCGACCCGCAGCGTGGCTCGAGCCGCACCGACCGCCACTTCGGCATCCAGGAGGCGTTTTTCGATGTGCACCTGCGCAACGTGTCGGACCAATACGATTTCGACTCTTTGCGGGTCGGCATCCAGCCGCTGATCTCGGATTTCCGCGGTTTCGTGTTCAATGACACACCGTTCGCGGTACGGCTGTTCGGCACCCGCGACAACAACCGCTGGCAATACAACCTGGCCTGGTTCCGCCGTTTCGAGAAGGACACCAATTCCGGTCTCAACGACGTGTTCACCCGGATGCGCTCGGACGACACGCTGTTGGCCAATGCCTACCGGCAGGACTGGCCGGTGCTCGGCCACGCCACACAGGCCACCGTGCTCTACAACATCAACCGCGAAGGCAATCAGGGGTCGTATTACGACAACAACGGCTTCATCGTGCGCCCCGCCGTGGTCGGTGACGGGCGCCGGCGCAACTACGACGTGGCCTACCTGGGACTCAACGGCGACGGCCATTTCGGCCGCTGGAACCTGACCTCTTCGGCATTCCTGGCCCTGGGCAGCGCCAGCCACGACCCGATCGCGCAGCGGCGCCAGAACATCCGGGCCGGTTTCGGCGCAGCCGAGTTGTCGCGCGATTTCGACTGGATCCGGGTGCGCGGCACGGCGCTGCTGGCCAGCGGTGACCGGGATCCGTTCGACGACCGGGCCACCGGATTCGACGGGATCTTCGAGAACCCGCAGATCGCCGGCGCGGACACCAGCTACTGGATCCGGCAGGCGGTGCCGCTGGTGGGGGGTGGCGGGCTGGTGCTGTCCGGGCGCAATGGCGTGTTGGCTGCGCTGCGCACCACCAAGGAGCAGGGCCAGTCGAACTTCGTCAATCCGGGGCTGCGCCTGATCGGTGTCGGCGCCGACATCGACCTGGCGCCCGAATGGCGGCTGATCGGCAACCTGAACTGGTTGGCGTTTGCCGACACCAGTAGCCTGCAGGTGCTGCGCAACCAGGGCGGCATCGCGCGTGACATCGGCGTGGACCTGTCGCTGGCGCTGCAATACCGGCCGTTCATGTCGCAGAACGTCATCTTCAATTTCTCCATGGCCTGGCTGCAACCGGGCGATGGGTACCGCCAACTGTTCGAGTCGAACAAGCGCCCGTATTCGGTGCTGGCCAACCTCCTGCTGGTGTTTTGACATGTTGACCTCGATGCACTCCAGCTGGCGTCGCCTGATCCTCGGGGCCGGCACGCTGGTGGCCGGCGCCGTGCTGGCGGCACTGCATTTCGGTGCAGCGTATTCCGACGCGGCGACGCCCGCCGGGCCCACCGTGCCGGTAGCCAGCGCACCCCCTGCGCCCGCACGCCAGACCGAGGCGCAGGCGCTGGCCAAATCGAGCGGATGCGAGAGCTGCCACCGTTACGACACCGCCACCGATGCCGCGACGCCCGATCACCGCAGCATGCACGCCAACCCAGGCGTCGTGCTCGGTTGCACCGACTGCCACGGCGGCAATGCGCAGGTGCAGCGGCCCGATGCGGTGCAGCGCCACGACAAGCCGTATCTCGCGGCGATGGAGCAGGCCCATGTGTTGCCGCGTTTTCCGCGGAGATGGTCATACCCGGCCTCGCGCAATCCGCCCGGCACCTATACCCAGCTGAACAAGGAAAGCCCGCAGTTCATCCGTTTCATGAACCCGGGCGACCTTCGCGTGGCGCGCGAGGCCTGTGGCGCCTGCCACCTGCCCATCATCCAGGCCAACGAGCGCAGCCTGATGTCCACCAGCGCGATGCTCTGGGGTGGTGCGGCCTACAACAATGGCATCCTGCCGTACAAGCGTTACATCCTGGGCGAGTCCTATACCGCCACCGGCGAACCGGCGACGATCAAGAACCCGGTACCGACCACTGCGCAGATGCGGGCGATGGGCATCCTGGATAGCCTGGCGCCGTTGCCGGCCTGGGAGACGGTGCCCCCGGGCGACGTGTTTCGCGTGTTCGAGCGCGGCGGCAAGGTCATCAACTCCATCTTTCCGGAGATCGGCCTGCCCAACGTGACCGGTCTGGTCCAGCGGCTGGACGAACCCGGCCGGCCGGACATCCGCCAGTCCAACCGGGGTCCGGGTACCGGCAGCCGGATCGCGGTGCCGCTGATCAACATCACCAAGACCCGGCTCAACGACCCGCACCTGTGGTTCCTGGGTACGAACGAGCAGCCGGGGGACTACCGCTCGTCGGGCTGCACTGCCTGCCACACGCCGTATGCCAACGACCGCGACCCGAAACATTCGGGGCCATATGCGAAAAACGGGCACGAGGGCATGTCGGCCACGACCGATCCGACGATCCCGAAGAACCGCTCCGGCCATCCGATCAGCCACCAGTTCACGCGCGCCATTGCGTCGTCGCAATGCATGGTCTGCCACATGCACCAGCCCAACATCTTCGTCAATTCGTTCTACGGCACGACGATGTGGGATTACGAGTCGGACGCCCCGTTCATGTGGCCCAAGCAGCAGAAATACCCGACGCCCGAGGAGTCGCGCCGCATCCTGGACCGCAACCCGGAAGAAGCGGCCACCCGCGGCCTGTGGGGCGATCCGGAATTCTCGAAGAAAGTCTCCGAACTCAATCCGCAGCTCAAGGACGGGCAGTTCGCCGACTACCACGGCCACGGCTGGAACTTCCGCCAGATCTTCAAGCGCGACCGCAAGGGCACGCTGGTGGACAAGCAC
>CAZADK010000277.1:0-6049 GCA_964483855.1 uncultured Rhodoferax sp. | reverse complement strand
TGACATGTGGCCCCCACGCTCACTGCGTTCGCTGCCCCCCGAGGGGGCCGTCAGTGCCTTCGGAGCGGCCGGGCGGCACTGACATGTGGCCCCCACGCTCACTGCGTTCGCTGCCCCCCGAGGGGGCCGTCAGTGCCTTCGGAGCGGCCGGGCGGCACTGACATGCAAAAACCCCGGACACGCCACCCGTGAACAAGCAGGCCATCGAGGGCTTTTTCCATACGCTGCAGGCAGCCAATCCGATGCCGGTCACCGAACTGGAATACACCAGCGTATTCGAGTTGCTGACCGCGGTCCTGCTGAGCGCGCAGGCAACCGACAAGACTGTCAACAAGGCCACGCGAAAGTTGTTCCTGGTCGCCAACACGCCATCGAAAATGCTGGCCCTGGGCCTGGCAGGCCTGGAGCAGCATATTCGCACCATTGGCCTGTACCGCAGCAAGGCGCGGCATCTGTTGCAAACCTGCGCGATGCTGGTCGAACACCATGACGGCCAGGTTCCACGCACCCGTGAACTGCTCGAAGCGCTGCCGGGCGTCGGCCGCAAGACGGCCAACGTGATCCTGAACTCGGCCTTCGGCGAGGCCACGATCGCGGTCGACACCCACCTGCTGCGGCTGGGCAACCGCACCGGATTGGCGCCCGGCAAGACACCCCTGGACGTCGAGCGTGCGCTGCTGCGCCGTGTCCCGCCCCATTACCTGGTCAACGCGCATCACTGGCTGATCCTGCATGGCCGTTATGTCTGCGTGGCGCGCCAGCCACAGTGCGATCGCTGCGCAGTGCGGGCCTACTGCGACTATCCAGCCGCCGGTGGCCGCCGCGGCGGTGCGACGCAGCAAGTGCCCGACCCGAACGACTGATCCGACCGCCTGATACTGGCCGGCATAATCGAAACATGAACACCGGCTCTCCCGTTCCATTCGTGGATCCCCGCACGATCGTCTTGCTGACCGGCGTCATGGGCGGCCTGATGGCGATCGTGCTCTATTTCCTGCAACGCAACTACCCGCCGTCGGTCAAGGGCCTGCGGTACTGGGCGGCCGGCACCGCAACCTTGTTCGCCGCTGGCCTGACAGCGGCCACGCGCGGCCTGACGCCCGATCTGTTGTCGATCACGCTGGCCAACCTGCTGGTCTTCTCCGGTGTGTACCTTCAACTGGTCGGCAGTGAGCATTTTTTCGGGCAGAAACCCCGCTACTGGCCACGCTACCGCCTGATCGGCATGCTGGTCCTGGTGTCGGGCTGGTTCACCATCGTCGAGCCGCAATACTTGCCGCGGCTGATGATCTCCATCTTCGTCATGTCCTGGTTGTTCTCGGCTCACGCACTGCTGATCCTGCGCCACGGCGGTCGCAGTTTCGCCTACCGATTCACCCTGTTCGTGCTGGTATGCGCCCTGCTCAGCCAGGTGATGCGATTTGCCACAGCCTGGTTTCTTCCGACGGGTACCGGCATCCTGGACACGACGCCGCAGAACTTGATCTACATCATCAGTTACCCTTTCCTGATGTTGTTGCTGGCCATCAGCCTGGTGCTGATGGCCACCGACAGGGTGCGTGCCGAGTTCGAGCACCTGGCGTCGCACGACTCGTTGACCAACGCACTGACCCGACGCAACCTGACCGATGTCTGCCAGCAGGAACTCGAACGCTGCAAGCGCCATGGGCGCACCATGTCCATCCTGCTGATCGACATCGACCACTTCAAGTCCGTCAACGACAACTTCGGCCACCAGGCCGGCGACCGGGTGCTGGTGCAGTTCGTCTCCGCTGTCACCACCTTGCTGCGGCGCGCCGACGCCATTGGCCGGCTCGGGGGCGAGGAGTTCGTCGTCGTGTTGCCGGAAACTCCGACCGAAGTCGCGCTGATCGTCGCCGAACGGATCCGGGCCAAGGTTCGCGAACTGGACGATCCGGCCCGGTTCACGGTCAGCATCGGCGTCGCCACCAACCGGCCAGGCACCGATTCGGTCGACGCGTTGATGGCGCGTGCCGACCGGGCGATGTACCAGGCCAAGGAACAGGGTCGCGACCAGGTGGTGTTGGGCTGAGCGAGGCGCACGCGGCCGGCAGCGCGGCGACGACTTGCTGCTGGCCGCTCCCCCTGCTCGCACGGGCCGACGACGACCGAGCGGAAGACCGCCGTCGCCAGCGCCGCCCCCGCACGATGGCGTAGATCCGGACACGATTCGTCGCGCCGCGACAAGCATGGCGACCGGCCTGTCCGTGCAGCGGTCATTCCCGAGCACCGACCCCAGGCGCGCCAGCCTGATGCACCACACCAAGCAGTTCGCCATGTCGCGCGGTCTGCGCGGGCCAGTCAGCGGCACGATGGACGGACCGGATGCCGCGTGCCAGCAGCGTGACCGCCGACATCACGCCGGCATGGGTGATCCATACCGGCGCCGTGGTGCCGGCGCGCGCCTCATCCCAGACCTGCGCGACCCGATGCATCAGGTCCTGCACACTCTCGGCCCCGCCGAATCGGTGCTGGTCAAATTGCGCGGTCCACGTGTCGAAGGCAGCCTTCGGAATGGCGTCCCAGCGCCAGCCCTCCCAGCAACCGAAATCCATTTCAGCGATACGCGGCTCGATGCGCAGCACCAGATCGGACCGGGCCGCCGATACGGCCTGCGCCAGCACCAGGCACCGCTGCAGCGGCGAACTGCGCACTTCAGCGCCCGGCGGCAGCCGATCCGCCAGCATGGCGCCGATCTGCGCCGTGTGCTGCGGATCCGCTGCAACATCGGTGGCGCCGTAACACACGCCGGCGGCGACCAGGGGCCGGCCATGGCGCACCAGCCACAAGGTTGGTGTCGCGCCAGCGTCGGTGGTGCCCATCTGTGGCGGCATCACAGCGCCAACACCAGGCCCAGGTAGAACAGCAGCTCGCACAGTTGCTGTGTCGCCCCCAGGCAGTCGCCGGTGAAGCCCTGCAAGCGGCGCTGGAACCAGCGCCATAACCACAGGCACATCAGCGCGGCGGCGGCCAATGGCCATGCCAGCGGCATGCCGGGCACGCAAATGGCAACCAGCAACAGTGCAGCCAGCGTCCAGAGCAAGGCCACGAACAGACTGCCGGACGCGATCTGGTCGGCCAGTGGCTTGGATTTGGAACGCCCCTCATCGCCGACATGGCGCATCGTGCGCACCAGCACCAGCGGGAAGAAGCGCGACACCACATGCGCGGCAAACAGGCTCCAGGGCAGCAGCGCAGGCGCCTGCGACCACAACAAGGCCAGCAAGGCCAGCTTGAGCATCACCACCAGCAGCAGGGCCAACGCGCCGAACGCGCCGATGCGCGAATCCTTCATGATGTCGAGCGCACGTGCGCGATCCAGACTGCCCCCAAGCCCATCGACCACGTCAGCCAGTCCGTCTTCGTGAAATGCCCCGGTCAACAGGACACTGGCCAAGGTCACCAGCACCGCGGCCACCAGCCCGGCCATCGGCAGCGGCGGCAACGCCCATTGCAACGTGGCGGCAAGGGCTGCGCAAAATCCGCCGACCATCCAGCCGATCCCCGGGAAATGCGCAGCGCTGGCGCGCAGCATGGCCGGGCTGAAGCCGACCCAGTCCGCCAGCCGCCCGGTGACCGGGACCCGGGTAAAAAATTGCAGCGCCAGCAGGTAATGGCGCAGGAACATCCGCATATGGCAGTCCGGCACTCAGGCTCTCAGCCCTCGGGCACTGATCGGCCAGCAACACCGGCCGACGCGAAGCTGGCCATGTCCCGCAGCAACAGGCTGGCCGATACCAGCAGGGGCCAGGCCAGCGCGGCACCCGATCCCTCCCCCAGGCGCAGGCCGAGATCGAGCAGCGGTGCGACCTGCAGGTGCTGCAACATCAGCGCATGGCCACGTTCATCGGAGCGGTGCGCGAATACGCAGCGTTGCAACACCGCCGGCGCCAGGGCATGGGCCACCAGCACGGCCGCACCCGCGATAAATCCGTCGACCAGCACCACCCTGCGCTCGAGCGCAGCCTGCAGCACGGCACCCACCATGCTGGCGATCTCGAAACCACCGAACGCCTCCAGCGCGGCCAGCGGCGCGACCGCGTCGGCATGGCGTTGCAGCACCTGCCCGAGCACGGCGGTCTTGCGGGCAACGGCCGGCTCGTCCAGCCCGGTGCCGGCGCCGGTGCATTGGCGGATATCGGCGCCTGACAGGCGCGCCAGCAACAGGGCTGCCGCCGAGGTATTGCCGATACCCATTTCACCCAGCAGCACCACGTTGCCCGGCAGTGCACGCACGACCTCCCGCCCGTTGGCGATGGCCTGCAGGCACTGCGCGTGCGTCATCGCGCGCTGCTGCGTGCTGTCCGCGGTGCCGCAGGCGATCTTGCGCACCAGCAGCCGCGGCTTTCCGGGTGCAGGCGGCGGGCGCGACGCAAAGTCATGGGCCACGCCGCAGTCGATGACCGTCAGATCGATGCCATGCTGGCTCGCCAGAACACTCACCGCTGCCCCGCCGGCCAGGAAGTTCTCCACCATCTGCCAGGTCACGTCACGGGGATACGCCGACACGCCCTGGCGCGCCAGTCCGTGGTCGGCGGCAAACACCAGCAGTTGGGGTCGCACCAATTGGGGCTGGGACTGTCCAAGAATCTCGCCGAGGCGGCGTGCCAGGGTTTCGATACGGCCCAGCGACCCGACGGGTTTGGTCTTGTGGTCGAGCCGGTGCTGCAAGGCTTCGCTCAGCACGATGTCGGTGATGTCCGGCACATGCGCAACGATGTGCAGCTCCCGGGGGTCTGGGACACGGGCGTCGGATCCGGGTGTCATGGATGCGGCGCAATCATCATCAGTCGTCGCGGGCCAGCGCAACCCATTGTCCGGCCACCGGCACGATGGCGATCCGGTGGTCGAACACCTGCTCCAGCATGCGGTGGGTGGCTGTGTCGGCGCAGCGACCCTGGTGCCGCACCCGACCCTGGGCCACGATCAGCATCTCGTCGGCATGCAAGGCGAACGAGATTTCGTGCAACACACTGACAACGGTGCGTCCCTGCGCCAGCAGCTGGCGCACCAGGCGCAGCCAGTCGGACTGGTGCGGCGGATCCAGATTGGCCAGCGGTTCATCCATCAGCAGCACGTCGGCCTGCACCGCCAGCGCCCGCGCCAGCAGCACCCGCTGGCGTTCGCCGCCCGACAGTTGACCCAGCGTACGCAAGCGCCAATCCCAGGCCTGGGTGGCGCGCAGGGCCTGCTCCACCGCCTGGGCGTCGGCCGGGCTCGGACCCGCCAGCCAGGCCTGGTGCGGCAATCGACCCAGCATGACCACGTCCCAGACGAGCAGGTCGTCGCCGCTCGATTCGTTCTGGCCCAGCCAGGCCATGCGCTGCGCCCGCAAACGCGCCGGCACGATGGACATCGGATCACCCAGCAGATGCACCTGCCCGGAATGCGGAATCAGCTGCGCCAGCGCCTTGAGCAGCGTCGACTTGCCCGCGCCGTTGGGACCGACGACGCTGGTCCAGCGTCCCCGCGGCAGCGTCAGGTCGATGCCGTGCAACACCGGCAAGCGTCCCAGTTGCGCATGCAGACCGTGTGCCTGCAAGGCCGATGTGGATGAAACGAGGGTGGCCACCAGCCTATCCTCCTGGAACGCTGCTGCGCCGGTGCATCAGCCATAACAGGTAACCACCACCCAGCACGGCGGTCAACACGCCCACCGGCAGTTCCTGCGGCGCGATCAGCGAACGAGCCAGGGTATCGGCTGCCAGCAGCAACAGGCCGCCCATCAGGCTGGCCAGCCACAGGAAACGCCGGTGCGTCGTGCGCACGATCGAGCGCACCAGATGGGGCGCCGCCAGCCCGACGAAGGCGATCAGGCCAGTCTGGGCCACCGCCGCGCCGGTAGCCAGCGCCAGCGTGGCGACCAGCGCAACCCGGGCCCGCGGCAGCGGCAAGCCCAGGCTGGCGGCGGTCGCCTCGCCCAACGACAGGCCGTCCAGCACCCGGCTCAATGCGATGGCCAGCGGTGCGCACAGCAGCCAGACCATGGCCATCACGGCGCAGGCCGACCAGCCGACGAATGCGGTGC
>CAZADK010000276.1:0-6078 GCA_964483855.1 uncultured Rhodoferax sp. | reverse complement strand
CTCGAGGAACTGCAACTGGCGCAGGCGGCGCATCCCGTGCTCGGGGTCGTCATCGCCTTCCATGCGCCGGTAGGCCTGGGCGAGCCCGATTCGCTGGAGGCGCGCGCCACCGACAAACACGGCGCGTTCACCGCCTGCCCGACAGCGGCCACCGATATCGCGCTGCTGGCCTTTACCTCCGGCACCACCGGCAAGCCCAAGGCGGCGGTGCACACGCATCGCGACTTGCTGGCGGCGTGCGAGGCGTGGCCGCGCCATGTGCTGTGCGCTGCGCCGCACGATGTGGTGATGGGCTCGCCGCCGCTGGCCTTCACCTTCGGCCTGGGCGGCCTGCTGATCTTTCCGATGTGGGCCGGCGCGTCGGTGTATTTCCCGGGCAAACCCTATACGCCGGACGGCATGGCGCAACTGATGTTCGACGTTGGCGCCACCATTTGCTACACGGCACCGACCTTCTACCGCCAGATGGCGCCCCACCTCAAGGCGCTGGTCGCGCAACGCGGCAAACCGTCGCTGCGAACCTGTGTGAGTGCCGGCGAGGCGCTACCGGACGCGACACGCCAGTTGTGGAAGGACGCCAGCGGCATCGAGATCCTGGACGGCATCGGTGCCACCGAGATGTTCCATATCTTCATCTCCTCGCCACCCCAGGCAGTGCGCCGGGGCGCCATCGGCAAGGTGGTGCCGGGTTATGTGGCCAAGGTGGTCGATGATGAGGGGCGCGAACTGCCCGTGGGCGAGGTCGGCAAGCTGGCGGTCAAGGGGCCAACCGGTTGCAAGTACCTGGACGATACGCGCCAGTCTCACTACGTGCGGGATGGCTGGAACTACCCCGGCGATGCCTTCATGCAGGACGCCGACGGTTATTTTTTCTACCAGGCGCGCACCGACGACATGATCATTACCTCGGGTTACAACGTCGGCGCGCCCGAGGTCGAGGATGCACTGCTCAAGCACCCGGCCGTGGCCGAGTGCGCGGTGGTCGGCGTGCCCGACGATGAACGGGGCATGCGGGTCAAGGCCTTTTGTGTGCTCAAGTCCGGTGCCAGCGGCGACGGCGCACTGGTCAAGGCGCTGCAGGACCATGTGAAGGCCAGTATCGCGCCGTACAAGTACCCGCGCGAGGTCGTGTTCGTCGACGGTCTGCCCCGCACCGAGACCGGCAAGTTGCAACGTTTCAAGCTCAAATCTCCATGAAATTCCTTCAACCGCCCGGCTGGGCTCCGGCCAAGGGTTACGCCAATGGGGTGGCCGCGCGCGGCACCCAGATCTTCGTGGGTGGCCAGATCGGCTGGAACGGCCAGCAGCAGTTCGAGACCGACGATTTCATCGGCCAAGCCGCGCAGGCCTTGCGCAACATCGTCGCCGTGCTGCACGAGGCCGGCGCCGAGCCGTCGCACATGGTGCGCATGACCTGGTACATCGTCGACCGCGCCGAGTACAACGCCCGGCTCAAGGAACTGGGCCCGGTCTACCGCGCGATCGTCGGCCGGCATTTTCCGGCCATGACCTGCGTGCAGGTGGCTGCACTGATAGAGGCGCGCGCCAAGGTCGAGATCGAGGTCACCGCGGTCCTGCCGGACTGAGGTTGTGACCGGCGGCCGCGGCGCGCTGATCGACGCACGACGGAATGGCACTGTCCGTGAATGTGCGTAGTTGAAGAAGAACCGGCCATCGGCAGCGACCGCCACGCTGCAGGCCGACAGAACGACCCATCCCGCGTTGAGCGTCAAGTCGGCGCCGGTGCGGGTTCATTGCCCCGGCATCAGCGCCTGGCAGTTCCAGCACTGCTCGAAGCCGCCTTCGACCAGCTCGCCGCAGGCGCAGTGCCAGCGGCGCTGCGGAACATGTTGCAGGTGGAACAGCAGTTCGCGCGCCCGGGACTCCTGCTGATCGTGCGTCAGCCAGACCTCGGGCAGGCATTGGTCGGGTGGCAACCCGCCGGCAACGCCGGCCAGGAACTCCCGCTGCACGCTGGCCTCGATTCCCTCGCTGCACAAGGCATCGGCCCACAAGGTGGCGATGGCAAGGTTGGGTGCCTGGGTGAGTCTGAGCATCTGGTTGCAGCATAAGCGACTTGCGCCACGAAGGCCACCGTTTGGCCATTGCGCTGGCTGGTTTGTCGCGGTGGCGGGATGCACGATGGCGGCATGCCGCACAATCCGGCCATGGCATGTCTTACCGTGTATCCGGGTTCACCGGTCGGGCCCTGGTTCGGGTCAATGGGGCGGCTCGCGAGGTCCGTGTTGGCCGGCTGGTGCCTCGTGGCTTTGGCCGGGTGCGCCGACACGCAGTATTACTGGCAGTCGGTGGGCGGCCATCTGCAGCTGATGCACGCGTCGCGGCCGATCACGCATTGGCTGGGCGATCCGCAGACACCGGAGTCGCTCAAGCAGCGCCTGGCGTTGACGCAGCACATGCGCGACTTCGCGGTGGCGGAACTGGCATTGCCGGACAACCCGAGTTACCGTCGCTATGCGGACCTGCGCCGCAAGGCGGTGGTCTGGAACGTCGTGGCCGCGCCGGAGTTGGCACTGACACTGCGCGAATGGTGTTTTCCGGTACTGGGCTGCGTGACTTACCGCGGCTATTTCGACGAGGCGTCGGCACGTCGGGAGGCCAAGGATCTCCAGTCGCGCGGGTTCGAGGTCAGCGTTTACGGGGTGCCGGCGTATTCGACGCTGGGATGGATGAACTGGGCCGGTGGCGACCCGCTGCTCAATACCTTCATCGATTACCCGGAAGGCGAGCTGGCGCGGCTGCTGTTCCACGAACTCGCACATCAGGTGCTGTATGCGCGCGACGACACCATGTTCAACGAATCGTTCGCGACCACGGTCGAGCGGCTCGGCGGCGCGCGCTGGTTGCAGGAGCAGGCGCCTGACAGTGCACGCGCGCAGTATGCGGCTTTCGACGCGCGGCGTCGCGAATTTCGCGCGCTGGTGCTGCAGACACGCACTTTGCTCGAACAGGTCTACAACAATGCCGAAGGCTTGGAGCGGGAGGCACAGGTGCAACGCAAGCAGCAGGCGATGCAGGCGTTTCGCGCCCGTTATGCGACGCTCCGGGCGCAGTGGGGTGGGTACGCGGGTTACGACAACTGGGTTGCGAACGCCAACAATGCCAGCTTGGGCGCGCAGGCTGCCTACGACGCCCTGGTGCCGCAGTTCGAGGCCGTGTTCGATCGGCAGGGGCGGGACTGGAAGGCGTTCTATCATGCGGTCAGGCAAATTGCGCAATTGCCTGCGGCCGAACGGCGCGACGCGCTGGAGCGCGCAGGCCGATCACCATGAAGGGGGAGACTAAGGGTGGCTGATCTACATATCGTGCGCAAACATGCGCTGGGGCTACGGGTGGCGCGCAAGATCGCGTTCAACTGGGCCGAGCAGGTCGAGAACGACCTGGGCATGAGCTGTACCTACGAGGAAGGGCGCAGTTCCGACAAGGTGTGCTTCAGCCGCTCGGGCGTGCAGGGCGAGTTGCTGGTGACCAAGGACAAGTTCGCACTCGACGCCAAGCTCGGCTTCCTGGTCGGAGCCTTCAAGGGTCGGATCGAAGCCGAGATCACCGGGATGCTGAACCAGTTGTTGCCGGAGTCGCCGGCCGAATCCAGACCTGCCGCCGTCAAACCGGCTGCGGCCCGCAAGGCGGCCGCGAAAAAATGACGGCAGCGGCAGCAGGGCCCCTGGCCGGGCTGCGGGTGCTCGAACTCGGTCAGCTGATCGCCGGGCCTTTTGCGGCCAAGACGCTGGCCGACTTCGGCGCCGACGTGATCAAGATCGAGGCGCCGGCCGATCCGTCCGGCAAGGGTGGCGCTGGCGGAGACCCGCTACGCCAATGGCGTCTGCTCAAGGATGGCACCTCGGTATGGTGGCAGGTGCAGTCGCGCAACAAGCGCTCGGTGGCGCTGGACCTGCGCCAGCACGAGGCGCAGGAGATCGTGCGCACGCTGGCGCGGCAGGCCGATGTGCTGATCGAAAATTTCCGGCCTGGTGCCATGGAGGGCTGGGGCCTGGGCCCCGACGTGTTGCAGGCGGCCAATGCGGCGCTGATCATGCTGCGTATCAGCGGTTACGGGCAGACCGGTCCGTATCGCGATCGTCCGGGGTTCGGCGTCGTGGCCGAGGCGATGGGCGGGTTGCGCCATCTCACCGGCGAACCCGGCCGGGTGCCGGTGCGCGTGGGCATCAGCATCGGCGACACGTTGGCCTCGCTGCATGGCGTGATCGGCATCCTGATGGCCTTGCAGCACCGCCATGCGACCGTCAGCGCCGAGTATCCCAAGGGGCTGGGGCAGGTTGTGGACGTGGCCTTGTACGAGGCGGTGTTCAACTGCATGGAGAGCCTGCTGCCCGAATACAGCGTGTTCGGCGCGGTGCGCGGGCCCTCGGGCAGCACCTTGCCGGGCATCGCGCCGACCAACGCCTACCAGTGTGGTGATGGCTCCTGGGCCATCATCGCGGGCAATGGCGACAGCATCTTCAAGCGCCTGATGCGTGCAGTCGGGCGTGACGACCTGGGCACCGATTCAGGTTTGGCCGACAACGCCGGCCGGGTGGCGCGGGTCGACGAGATCGACGCCGCCATCGGTGCCTGGGCCGCGACGCTGCCGGCCACGGCCGTGTTGCAGGCGCTCGAACAGGCTTCAGTGCCGGCCGGGCGCATCTACACCATCGCCGACATCGCAGCCGACCCGCACTATGCGGCGCGCGGCATGTTGGCGTCGGTGCAACTCGATGACGGCACGCAGGTGGCGGTGCCGGGATTCGTGCCCAAGTTGTCCCTCACGCCGGGCGCCCATCGGCGCCATGCGCCGACGCTGGGCCAGGATACCGAGGCGGTGCTGCGCGAGGTGGGTATCACCGATGCGCAGTTGCAGGCCTTGCGCGATCGGGGCGTGATCGGGGCGTGATCGGACGCCGACAATCGCCAGCCTGGGGCTGGCCTCGGGCGATCAGCTGAGCGATTCGATCAGGTCGACGTATTGCTGCATCGCAGCGTCCTTCGATGTGCCCTTGAGCGTGTTCCAGGCGTCCCATTTGGCGCGTCCGACCATGTCGCCGAAACCCGGTTTCTTGTCGGTGTTGTCGCCATTGCTGCCTTGCTTGTACAAGGCATAGATCTTGAGCAGCGTGGCGTTGTCGGGACGCTCGGTCAGGCTCTTCGAATTTGCCGCGGCGGCTTCAAACTGCTTCTTCAGGTCGGCCATGGGATGGTGCTCCTTTGGTTGTCCGGCATCGGACCGGATTTGTGCGGCGCGACGGGATCGCGTGCTGGTGCTGATATCTTAAGGCCGCATTTGACGCCACAATAACAAGGGCAGGCCCGCTTGCACCCATATTTTTGCGAAGCTGCATCCGGCAGCCCAACAGGAGACGATAGCCATGGTCACCCGCATCATCGCCAGCAAAGCCGTGCAAGATGAGCCCCGTTCGGTCGGCCCGGCCGTGAAGCGGATACGCAAGTCGGCGCGCCAGGCGGCCGGGACGGTGAATGGCAGCCTGGCCGGTGTGGTGGGCGGCACGCTGGGTCTGACCGGCGAGCGCATGAGCAAGGTCGATACGGCCTGGCTGCGCATGGACAGTGCGTCGAACCTGATGATGATCGTCGGTGTCTGGGTGCTCAAGCCGGGAATCCGGCGTGAGCACCTGTGCCAGCGCATCACCGAGCGGCTGTTGCCGTATGCGCGTTTTTGCCAGCGCGTCGAACAGGACGCTACCGGCGCGACCTGGGTGCAGGATGCCGATTTCGACATCGACCGGCATGTGGTCACCGAGACGCTGGCGCGCAAACCGCGTGGCCGCGAACAGGAGGCGTTGCAGGACCGCCTGGCCGAACTGGCGACGACGCCGCTGGACATGCACCGGCCGCTGTGGCAGTTCCACCTGGTCGAGCATTACCAGGGCGGCTCGGCAATGATGGTGCGTATCCACCACTGCATCGCCGACGGCATCGCGCTGATTGCAGTCACCCATTCGCTGGTCGACGGCGGCGCGCCACCGCCAAGGCGCAGCCGCGCCGGGGAACCGCACGATGGCCGCGATGCGCAGGACTGGATCGCCGACACCTTCATCAAAC
>CAZADK010000275.1:4155-6099 GCA_964483855.1 uncultured Rhodoferax sp. | reverse complement strand
CTGCAGACCCTGGTCGAGGCCCAGCCCCAGGTGTTGTAAAAGGCGCGGCTGGAGGCGGCGTTGTATGGTTTTGGCGAGGCGCTCGAGAGCAACGCGATCGAGGTGCATGTGCACCACCTGCGCCGCAAGCTGGGCGCGGACCTGATCCAGACCATGCGTGGCGTCGGATATTTCGTGTCGCGAGACCCGCCGGCGTGAAGCAGCCCAGCCTGGCGCGCCATCTGTGGCGCTGGACTCTGGCTGCGCTGGCGGCGGCTTGGCTGGCGTTGATGCTGGCGTCGTATTTCGCCGGGCTGCACGAGTCGGGCGAGATCACAGACGGACACCTGGCCTCGGCAGCCAATGTGTTGTTGCAGTTGCCGGCCATTGGCGCAGTTGCCGATGCCTCACGCGGGGTGTCCCTGGTGGGTCCGGATGCGGACGGCAGCCTGATTCCGTCGGGCCGCCACCTGAAACTGGCCAACAGCGTCGCTGTGCTGGTCTGGGAAAACGGCATGCTGGTTGCCGATACCCGCGCACCGGCGCAGCGCGGCGCCGTGGATTTCCCTCGGGGTTACGCCACGACCGTGGTGCGCCAGGGTCCGGACCAGGCGCCCGGGCGCTGGCGCAGTTTCTCGGCCGAGCGCGCGGACGGCAGCCGCAAGGTGACGACGATGATCGACCTCGATCAGCCGACCCGGATCGTGCGCGAGGTGACATTCACCATCGCGCGTCCCTCGTTGGTGGTGTTGCCGCTGGTGGCGCTCTTGTTGTGGTGGGCGATCCGGCGTGGACTGCGCCCCTTGCACGCCTTGTCGAACCGGGTGGCTGCCCTCAAACTGCACCAGTCCGAGCGGCTTGACACATCGCACGGTTATGCCGAATTCGCCAGCACGGTGTCTGCCATCAACGGCCTGGTGGCCCGGTTGCAGTCGCAAGCCGCGGCGGAGCGGGCGTTTGCGTCGGACGTGGCGCACGAGTTGCGGACCCCGCTGGCGGCCATCGCCCTGCAAGCCGATGTCGCGCTCCAGCACCCCGATGCGGCGAGCCGGGCCCGCGCGCTGGAACGGCTGCAGCAGGAGTCGTTGCGCGCCGGACAGATCCTGGCGCAACTGCTCGACCTGGCACGGGCCCAGCGTCCGGACAACGCGACGCTGCACGATGTCTGTCTCGATACGCTTGCCGCCGACGTGATGGCCGGGTTCGCCCAGGCCAGCGTCGACAGCGACCATACGCTGGAGTTGCGCTGCGGCGAGGCGCCGGTGCACGTGCAGGGCAACGCCTTGTTGCTCGAACTGGCCTTGCGCAACCTGATCGACAACGCGATCGGCCACACCGCGGCCGGGACCCAGGTCGTCGTGACGGTTACGTGCCAGTCCGGCGCGGCGCGGCTGGCGGTGTGCGATAGCGGCCCGGGGGCCGGAGCCACGGCAGCACCGGAGCTGCGCGACCGGGATCACCTGGGTCTGGGGCTGCGCCTGGTCGAGCGGATTGCGGCCGTGCAGGGTGCGCGGCTGGTACGCGATGCCGGGGCCGCGCCCACGACCCATTGTTTTGCCATGGAATGGAGGTCCGATGTCGTTTCCGAATCCGCGCGCGGTTGATGCGCGCGCACCGCGGCGTGCCTGGCGGCCCGTCGCCCTGATCCTGCTCGTCAGCGCCTGGTTGGCGCTGGCGGGCAACCTGCCGCTGTGGCGCACGATCTGGCCCATGCCCGAACTCGCGGGCTGGCGCGGCACGCTGTTCTCCGCCGGCATGGTCGTCTGGATCGTGGCGGCGCTGACGATGCTGCTCAGCCTGCTGGCCTGGAAGGGAGTGCTCAAGCCGGTCCTGTTGCTGCTGCTGGTCACGGCCGCGGCCAGCAGTTACTTCATGCTGCAGTATGGCGTCGTGATCGACGCGACGATGATGGCCAACGTGGCCAACACCGACATGCGCGAGGCGCGCGACCTGTTGTCCTGGCCG
>CAZADK010000275.1:0-4055 GCA_964483855.1 uncultured Rhodoferax sp. | reverse complement strand
CTTGTACGCCAGTGGCAAGCTGGCCCTGGACCACGGCTCCAAGGTCAGCCGCAGCCTGGAGTCGATCGGGCTCGATGCGCGCCTCGGTCCTACCCATGCGGCTGGCCAGCGCACCCCGCTGGTGTTGCTGGTGGTGGGCGAGACGGCGCGGGCCGCGAACTTCTCGCTCGGCGGTTATCAGCGCAAGACCAATCCGCAACTGGAACGACTCGCCTCCCAAGGCACGGCGTTGACCTACTACAGCGCGGTACGCTCCTGCGGCACCAATACGCAGGCTTCGTTGCCGTGTATGTTCTCGCATCTGGGCAAGCAGGCATTCGAGTCCACGCGCCAGCCGTACGAAAACCTGCTCGACGTGTTGCAACACGCCGGGCTGGCGGTGTTGTGGATCGACAACCAGTCCGGTTGCAAGGGTTTGTGCGACCGGGTCGGGCAAGTCAAGACCTTCGATCAGAAGACACCGGGCCTGTGCACCCAGGGCGAATGTTTCGACGAGATCATGCTGGCCGACCTCGACCAGCGCATTGCCGCCCTCGATCCGGCGCGTCGCGCGCGCGGCGTGGTGCTGGTGCTGCACCAGATGGGCAGCCATGGGCCGGCCTACTACAAGCGCGTGCCGCCAGCCTTCAAGACCTTCGCGCCCGAATGCCGCAGCAACGTGTTGCAGGAATGTACGCGCCAGGATGTTGTCAACGCGTATGACAACACCCTGGTCTATACCGACCATGTGCTCGCTGGCCTGGCGCACTGGCTCGACGGCCAGGCCGCCAAAGGCGGGCGCGACACCGCCATGGTGTATGTGTCGGACCATGGCGAGTCGCTGGGCGATAACAACCTGTACCTGCATGGGCTGCCGTATGCGCTGGCACCCGATGTCCAGATCCATGTGCCCATGCTCAGCTGGGTCTCCGAGCCCATGGCACGGCGCCTGAACCTGCGCCGGGACTGCCTGCGCGAGAACGCGGCGGCACCGCTGTCGCACGACAACCTGTTCCATGCCATGCTCGGACTGCTCGATGTGCAGACCGCCTTGTATCGCAGGGAACTGGACTGGTTTGCGGCCTGTCGATGAACGCCCGGTGGGTTTTCACGCACGGAACCTACAATTTGCCCATCTCGACTGCTGCGGAAAGAGACCCATGGAATTCATCCGATTCTCCGATCTGTGCGCCAGGGGCGAAGTGGCTGGCAAGCGCGTGTTCATCCGGGCCGACCTCAACGTGCCGCAGGACGACGACGGCAAGATCACCGAAGACACGCGTATCCGCGCCTCGGTGGGCTGCATCACGATGGCGCTGGAGGCCGGCGCGGCGGTGATGGTCACGTCCCACCTGGGCCGGCCCAGCGAAGGCAGCTTCTCACCCGCCGACTCGCTGGCCCCGGTGGCCACTCGGCTGGGTGAACTGCTGGGGCGCGAGGTGCCGCTACTGGCGAACTGGGTCGATGGCGTGCAGCTCGATGGCCGGGCGCTCGAGCCGGGGCAGCTGGTGATGCTCGAGAACTGCCGCGTCAACGTCGGCGAGAAGAAGAACAACGAGACGCTCTCGCGCAAGATGGCCGCGTTGTGCGACATCTTCGTGCACGACGCCTTCGGCACGGCGCACCGGGCCGAAGCCAGCACCTACGGCATCGCCGAGTTCGCGCCGGTGGCCTGTGCCGGCCCTTTGCTGGCCGCCGAGATCGACGCCATCAACCGGGCGCTGAAGAATCCGAGGCGCCCGCTGGTGGCCATCGTCGCCGGCTCCAAGGTATCGACCAAGCTGACCATTCTCAAGGCGCTGGCCGACAACGTCGACCAGCTCATCGTCGGCGGCGGCATTGCCAACACCTTCATGCTCGCAGCTGGTCTGAAGATCGGCAAGAGCCTGGCCGAACCAGACCTGCTGGCCGAGGCCAAGGCCGTCATCCTGTCGATGACGGCGCGCGGCGCGGCGGTGCCGATTCCGACCGACGTGGTCACGGCCAAGGAGTTCAAGTCCGACGCCAAGGCCACGGTCAAGGCCGCGGCCGACGTGCTGGACGACGACATGATCCTGGACATCGGCCCTCAGACCGCCCAGCAACTGGCCGAGCAACTGGAGTCGGCCGGCACCATCGTGTGGAATGGTCCGCTCGGAGTGTTCGAATTTCCCGCCTTCGAGGGCGGCACCAAACGCATCGCCAAGGCAATCGCCGAGAGCGACGCGTATTCGCTGGCCGGCGGCGGAGACACGCTGGCCGCGATCGCCAAATACGGCATCGAAAAGAAGATCGATTACATCTCCACCGGCGGCGGTGCTTTTCTTGAAGTGCTCGAAGGCAAGACCTTGCCCGCATTCGAGATCCTGGGTCGCCGCGCCAAGGGCTGACGGCGCAATCGGGCGGAGCCGCCGCTGACCGGTCATGCGGCGTAACCAGCCGGTAACCGGTTCGATGGGAGAATCGCGCGAAACAACATGAGAGACTGACCATGGCCATTCGCCGCGCCACCAAGATCGTTGCCACGCTCGGGCCTGCATCCAGCGATCCCGACCTGCTCGAGCAGATGATCCGGGCCGGGGTCAATGTCGTGCGGCTCAATTTCAGCCATGGCACGGCGCAGGACCACATCAACCGGGCGCAACTCGTGCGGGAGGCAGCGGCGCGCGCCGGACGCGAAGTGGCCATCATGGCCGATTTGCAGGGCCCCAAGATCCGGGTCGGCAAATTCGCGGAAGGCAAGGTCATGCTCAGGGCCGGCGCGTCCTTCGTACTGGATGCGACGCGCACCGACCCGGGTGATGTGGAAGCGGTCGGGCTGGACTACAAGTCGCTGCCGCGCGAAGTCAAGGCCGGCGACACCCTGCTGCTCAACGACGGACTGATCGTGCTCACGGTCGATGCGATCCGTGGCGACGCAGTACACACCACGGTCAAGATCGGCGGCGAGTTGTCCAACAACAAGGGCATCAACAAGATGGGTGGCGGTCTCACGGCCCCTGCGCTGACCGCCAAGGACATGGATGACATCCGCACCGCGATGGGCCTGAAGGCCGACTATGTGGCGGTGAGTTTCCCGAAGAATGCGACCGACATGGAGATGGCGCGCCAGTTGTGCAATGTGGCCGCGGCCGACATGAACTATCGGCCAGGCCTGATTGCCAAGATCGAACGGGCCGAGGCGATCCCCAAGTTGCTGGAGATCCTGCTGGCCAGCGACGGCATCATGGTCGCGCGTGGCGACCTGGCCGTCGAGGTCGGCAATGCCGCGGTGCCGGCACTGCAAAAACGCATGATCAAGCTGGCGCGCGAACACGACAAGGTGGTCATCACCGCGACCCAGATGATGGAGTCGATGATCACCAACCCGGTGCCTACGCGTGCCGAGGTCAGCGATGTCGCCAACGCGGTGCTCGATGGCACCGACGCGGTGATGTTGTCGGCCGAGACGGCCGCCGGCAAATACCCGCTGGAGACGGTAGTGGAGATGGCCAAGATCTGCCACGCCGCCGAGTCGCACGAGGTGGTCAACTTCGAGGCTGATTTCATTGGCAAGACCTTCGGGCGCATCGACCAGTCGATCGCCATGGGTGCGCTGTTCACCGCCTACCACATGGGTGCCAAGGCCATCGTCGCGCTGACCGACAGCGGCTCGACCGCGTTGTGGATGAGCCGCCACCTGATCCGGGTGCCGATCTATGCGCTGACGCCGCGCGTGGCCACGCAGCGCAAGATGGCCTTGTACCGCAATGTGCGACCGCTGTTGATGGACAACAATGTGGACCGAGATACCGCGTTGGTCGAGGCCGAGAATCACCTCAAGTCCCGCAACATCGTGCAAAGCGGCGATGTCTACGCCATCACCTGCGGCGAACCCATGGGCGCGCCCGGTGGCACCAACATGCTCAAGATCTGCCGCGTGGTTTGAGCGCGTGAGAGGCGCCGCGCACGCCGGCCCCATCAGAGCCGGGGCGCGGCCGGTGCAGCCCGCAATTGCCCTCGTGTGCGCGCCAGTGGCAACCGGGTGAGGGCCCAGCCGCAGATCGCACCCAATACTGCGCCGGCGGCGACATCGAACGGGAAATGCAGGCCCAGGC